>NZ_JBEXQJ010000006.1:0-247340 GCF_040612515.1 Streptomyces sp. NPDC006372
GCGCGGCCTCGGCGGCGCTGTTCTCCGAGTGCTGGGACGCGGTCCTCGCCTACGCCGATCTGTGCACGTCCGGCTCCACCGCCGCCGCACAGCTCGGCCGCGAGGCGCTCTGCCTCCGGCAGCCGAATACTCGCTCCGCTCGTTTCGCGCGGCCCCGCGCGAATTGCCCGCCTCCGGCGGTGGGTTATGGAATTGGCCTCCGGCCATTCCATAACCCTGCGTGCCTCCGGCACGGAAAGACGGGCTATTAGGGTTTGTGCCTCCGGCACAAATTGAGGTGCCGGGTTTTGTTGTGTGGGTGGGGAGTTCGCGTTTGAGTTGGGGTTTGGGTTGAGGGTTCGTCATGTTCCCTTTCCTGGGGCGAGGTTCGGGGGGGGGATCTCCGATTCCCTTAAAACCGAGGGTATTTGATTGGTATTCCGTGAGAAAAGTAAATCACGGAATACCAAGGGAGGGCAACAGGGCCCCTCCGGGGCCCGGTTGCCTGTAGGAGAGGGAGAGGAAGGGAACTGCCTCCGGCAGGAAGGAGGAGGGAGAGAGGAGACAGACAGGGAGAGACCACAGCCACCCACCCCACCACCACAGCCAGCCCCGGACCGGCTCCACCCCCACCCGCGCGACGGCCCCAGGCCGACGCGCAACACACGGACAACCCGCCCCGATCCCCGACGCCGGCGCACCGACCCACATCACCGGAGACAAGGAGGCCGAACACCCCGAGGCCGGCCTTGGACATAGGACAGAACCAGAGGTGCAGGGAGGGCCGTTCAGGCAGAGAGGCGACTGTGCTGATGTGGCGACTTACGCCAGGCGATACTTCAGATGGGGAAGAAGGCGCATTTCCGCAGGTCAGAGACCTAAGGAATGGGCAGATGTGCAGGGTCACAGGCGACAGAGCGATCACGAAGAGTCGTTCGTGGCCAGACGCACCGCTGCAAAATGTCAGCTGGGCTGACACGCGAACTCACCAAAATGTCAGCCCAGCTGACATTTTGGTGAGTTACAGGTGTTCGCAACAGCCGAAGCGCTCCTCCGCCGAGTTGTGTCATCCCTGGGGTGACACACGACGCGCCGAATGTCAGGCGTGCCGACATGGAGGTCAGCTGGGCTGACATACTGCCGCTGTCGAAAATCCGAAAGTGGGAGAGCAGCCACGTGTCATCCGCTCAGCCGAGGCGCCGCCAAGCCGCTCCGCGACGGAAGCCGGCGGAGCTTGCCCCTTCTGATCCGTTGGCTGCGTTCGATGCGGCAGTGGCCCCGGTGCGCAGCCTCGACGATCTCGCGCAGCAGTTCCCGGACAGGGACCTGTCGCTCAGTCGTCGGCGAGCGCCCCTGGAGATGTACAGCAGGGAGGACAACCCCAACGCGTTCGCTCTGGACAGCCTGGAGTTCTTCCTCGTCATCAGCCAGTACTTCCGGGAGGCCTTGCCACTGCGGCTTATCTTCCTGCTGATCGCCTGCCAACGGGCAGGCGGGCGCATCGAGCTGACGCAGGATGAGATGGCGAAGGTCCTGGATGTCAGCCGCCAGGCCGTGAACGAGGCACTCCAAGAGATCATGACCCACGGGATCGTGTACAAGCGCTCCCGGGGCGTCTACCAGTTCAACCCTCCATACTCGTACCGGATCGGTGAGCTCATCCGCACGATGGACGGTGGCAAGAAGTATGTGCGGGTAGAACAAGATGAAGTCCTGAACGAAGTCCGTCGGGACACGTCACTGCCTGACCTGGTGCGGTTCCCGTCGCTGGATCACCTGCGGCGGGCAGTGGAAGAGATGCGCGCCGAGCGGGCCGAACGACGGACCGAGCGGAGGAAGGCCCGGCAGGCTGCTGAAAAGCCCGCTGACGGCCTATGGGAGCTGCCTGGCGCAGCGGAGGAGGGGATGGCGCAGTGACTGTTAGTTCGAAGCGCTTCGCTTGGGTCAATGCCGACGGCGTCGTCGCTGACCTCGACCTGCCGGCGACCGCGTACAGGGCGCTGCTGAAGATGCGTTCCCTCAGCGAGGCCGGCGGGCGCATCGAGATCGACCAGGCTGATCTCGCGCGCAAGCTGGACATCAGCCGCCCCGCCGTCACCGCAGCCCTCCGGCACCTCGACCTGGCGCAGCTGGTGAAGAAGCAACGCAATGGCGTCTACCAGCTCAACCCGATGCTCGCCGGCTACCTCAGCCTGGCTGATTGCACCGCGGCCGTCGCTGACATGGACCCCGCCGAACGCCTCAACGCCCCGGACTTCGTCGAGCGGTACCACAAGGCCGTGAAGATGTACCAGGACCAGCTGGCCCAGAAGCGCAAGGCACGCGAGCTGCAAAAGAAGGCCGTCGCCGCACGCCGTGGCGCTCTCCACGCAGTGGGATAGCACAGCAGCCGATCTTGTAGTCCAGTAACCGGCAGGGGCCCAGGGGGGCGCATCACCTTGCCCATCAAGGTTGCTGAGTGAGTCACGCCGAGTCAGGAGCAGACCGGCGGGGGAAATGGAGTCAGTGTTGGCGTTCAAGCGCAGGTCCGCCGATATTTCCATGCCGGACGATCCGGTAGATTTGTATCGGATCCTTGCTCTGAACAACCGCGGGCCCGAAGCTGTCTGGGGGCACCAGCAAGACGTCCTCCGCCACTGGCATCAGAATATGTCTGACGCACCTGACGTGGCCATTGAATTGCCCACCGGTGCGGGAAAGACGCTTGTCGGTGGCCTCATTGGGGAATTCCAGCGCCGGAAGTTCGGCGAACGCGTCGCATATATCTGCCCCACGCGACAGTTGGCCCGACAGACAGCAGCAAAGTTCGACGACTACGGGATTCCGAACGTGCTGCTCATCAACCAGGTGAAATCGTGGAATCAAGCGGACCGCTCCCGATACGTGGGGGGCGAGGCCATCGCGGTCACCGTCTACAACCACGTCTTCAACTCGAACCCCGCCCTCGACGACGCCGCCATGCTGGTCCTGGACGACGCGCACGCCGCCGAAGGACACGTGGCCAGTCCGTGGAGCCTGAGCATCTCCCGCGAGACCCAGGCCGACGCCTACGGTGACGTCCTCTCCGCCGTTCGGTCGGCACTCGATCCGCTGGTCTACAACCGGCTGAGCACCGCGGACACAGACGACTCGCAGTCGTCGTACGTCTACCTCGCATCCCCCATCGGAATCGCCGAGGAGGCCGTCCTCCTGGAGCAGGTCGTCGCTGCCGCCTCCCGCGCCGACAAACTGAGCACAAGCGCCGACCACGCCTGGAAGTTCCTCCAGGGGCGCCTGGACCGCTGCATGGTGTACCTCTCACACGGCCAGATCCTCATCCGCCCCCTGATACCGCCGACCGCACACCACCCAGCCTTCAGCGACCCATCGCGCCGCATCTACATGAGTGCCACCCTCGGCGACGGAGGCGAACTCGAGCGGGCCTTCGGCCGCAAGAAGATCGCACGGATCCCTGTCCCGAAAGGCTGGGAGAAGCAGAGCACCGGCCGCCGGTTCTTCCTGTTCCCCGAGCTCACCAACGACCTGGCCGCGAAGCCCGCCGAGCTGCCTGACTTCGTCGCCGGCATCATCGCCAACTCAGGCAGGGCCGTCGCCCTGACCCCTGACAGGCGCACAGCCAAGAAGTTCAAAGCCCGCTACGCGCCCGTGGGCCACACCGTCCTCAACGCAGCCGACGTCGAGGACGACCTGACCACCTTCACCGCCCAGGACAACACCCTCCTGCTCCTCAACAACCGCTATGACGGCATCGACCTGCCCGGCGACGACTGCCGCCTCGTCGTGCTCGACGGCCTGCCCGCGCGCGGAGACCTACAGGAACGCTTCCTGCACGAATCCCTGGGTGCCACCGAAGTCCTTCAGGAACGCATCCGAGCCCGCATCGTGCAGGGCGCCGGCCGCGCCACACGCAACAACCGCGACTGGGCCGCCGTCATGGTGCTCGGCCAGTCCCTGACCTCCTACCTGTCCGCGCCAGATCACCAGGCCGCCCTGCACCCAGAGGTTCACGCCGAGGTCGAGTTCGGCCGCCTCAACAGCCTGGGTACCTCATCTGCCGACATGCTCGACAACCTTCGCGTCTTCCAGGAGCACGGGCAGGACTGGGCAGACGTCGACACAGACATCGTCACCGCCCGCGAGGGATACACACGCGCCATCGCACCCAGCGCCATCGAGCTGCAGAAAGCCGCCAGATACGAGGTCGACGCCTGGAACGCGATCTGGAACGGCCAGTGGGACTGGGCTCTCACCGCCGTCCAAAAGGTCCTCGACAACCTCACCGGCCCCCGCACCCCTCAGCGGTATGCCGCCCTGTGGAACTACCTCGGCTACAGCCTGGCCGAGCGCCTCGCCCGAGAACCGGGTGACCACGCGTACCAGGAGACCGGAGCCCGCTACTACCGCGACCTCCAGCGCACGGGACAGACAAGCAGCTTCATCGCCCACCTCGTCTCCCCCAGCGACCAAGCCCACGCGCCAGTCCTCGGAGAACTCGACCCCCTCGACGAAGCCGCCATGCGCAGCATCGCCTCTAGCACCGACCTCCACCGCGCAGACCACTTCGAAGCTGCCATCAGCGCAGCACGCACCGGACTCGCAGGCACCGAATTCCGCGCCTACGAAGCCGGCCTGGTCAGCCTTGGCACCTTCGCCGGCGCCTCGCACAGCTACGGCAACGACGACGACTCCGAACCCGCGGCACCGGATGCAGTCTGGATCTTCGACGACACCCGATGGATCACCTGGGAAGCCAAGAGCGAGGCCTCCGCCACCGGGGAAGTCGGTCCCGACAACGTGCGCCAAGCCCAAGCCCACTTGAGGTACACCGAGACAGAACGTCACGAGTCCGCCCCCAGCGGCTCGATCGCCCTGCTCATATCACCGAAGCCGAAGGTACTGCCGGCCGCACGCATGCTCGCCGAAGACTACGTCTACCTCGTTCGCCCGCCCACTATCCTGGAGATCTTCGACCGCCTCGTACGAGCATGGCGCACCGCCCGCAGCCGTACGATCAGCACGCTGTCCCCTGCCTCACTCGCCGAGATCTTCCAGGCCGAGGATGCTCTTCCCTCGCAATGGCTCCCGCTGCTGCAGTCCAGCCCGCTGAAGCAGCAGAGCCCCTAACGGCTGGCGGTCCCTCCGTTGCGGGTGACCTTCTGCTACGGCGAATCGCCCGGGAGACGTCTGGCAGGCGTTACGGAGCTCTTGGGTCAGAGCATCAACGGGGCCAGCGCCGCGGTCACGGCAGCGGCAACAGTGAGCACAGCGGCGAAGGTTGCCGCAGCCCGCGTGATGGCGGTGGGGTAGGTCGCGCCGTCCAGACGGGCGAGCTTTCCTGCGCCGACTGCGGTGAGAAGGGCCACGATGACGACGAGGACTGCGGCGAGGACAACGACGGCCAGCTCGGGCATGACGGTCTCCAGTGGTTGATTGCATCGACATGGCCGAATGTCCTGGACTCGGTGTTCGCCATGGTTCGGGCGATCGATGATGAACAACGGTGAACACATCGATAGGGGGCCAGCGTGGTGCAGAGCGGCAAGACCGAGCGCGTCATGGCACTCACCACACTGCGAGAGCGGCTGGAGGATGGACTGGCCAGCTCTGGAATGACCAAGACGCAACTGGCCGCTCGTGCCGAGCTCAGCCGGACAACTGTGCAGACGGCTTTCCAGTTGACTGGGCCCGTTCCGTCGGCCGGAACCGTGGCGGCCCTGGCCCAGGCGCTGCGACTGCCGAAGAGCGAGCTGTTGGAGCTGCGTCGGCATGCCCTTGCCGGAAACGGATCTGCCGGCGAGGCGAAAGGTGCCGATGACGTCGCGGCGGCTCCAGGGCGGCCGATCAACCAGTGGAACCCGCACGATTTGGAAGTGCACCCGGCCGGACCAGCCTTGGTCAGGCCAGGGTCGAAGGACGAGGCGGAGCGACTTCTTCCCGGTTACGTGCCCCGGCCCCACGACTCGGTTCTGACTGAAGTGGTGGACCTGGCGCGCAACGGCTCCAGCGAACTGGTGATGCTGGTCGGGTCCTCATCGACCGGCAAGACCCGAGCGTGCTGGGAAGCTGTGCAGCCGCTCGCCGGTGAGGGTTGGAAGGTGTGGCACCCGTTCGACCCAACCCGCGCCGAAGCGGCACTCGCCGAACTGACGCGAGCGGGCACGCAGACGGTGATCTGGTTCAACGAGGCCCAGCACTACCTCGGCGACCCACAACACGGTGAGCACATCGCGGCTGCCGTGCATCAGCTGCTCACTGATCCTTCTCGTGCACCTGTTCTGGTTCTGGGCACCTTGTGGCCCGAGTACGCCCGGCAGCTCACCGCCCAGCCCGCCCCGGGAGCACCAGATCCACACAGTCGCGCTCGCGAGCTCCTCGCTGGCAGAACTGTCGACGTCCCGGAAGCCTTCGACCGCGAGGCCCTAGGCAAGGCAGCCACCCTCGCCGAGAGCGGAGACCTGCTCCTGGCCGACGCGCTCACCCGCACCAGTACAGACGGGCGAATTACGCAGGACTTGGCTGGCGCCCCAGAACTTCTACGCCGACACCAGCAGGGCAGCCCGGCCGCACAAGCCGTGCTGAACGCAGCAATGGACGCGCGTCGCCTCGGTGTCGGCCTCCATCTGCCGCAAACCTTCCTCACGGCCGCTGCCACCGACTACCTCACCGATTTCGACTACGACCAGCTCACCGAAGACTGGGCAGAACGGGCCTTCGCCGAACTCGCCGAGCCCGTACACGGCAAGCAGGCTCCCCTGCGTCGAACCGGCCTCCGACCGCAGCGCCGCCCGCCCGGCAAACCAGATTCCACGGCGGGAGCCAGCACGCCGGCCGCCCACAGCGGGCCGATGTTCCGGCTCGCCGACTATCTGGAACAACACGGCCGCGCCAGTCGTCATCTGCTCTGCCCACCCGCGTCCTTCTGGCATGCCGCCCACGCGCACCTCACGCACCCTGCCGATCTCAACAATCTCGCAATCGCTGCTCACGACCGCCACCGACTGCAATGGGCCCACCACCTTCGCCACCGTGCTGCAGCGACAGGGAGCGGGTCAGCCCTACTCCACTTTGCCGATTTCGCGAAGGCCGCAGGAGACACAGAACGCGCAGAGGTCCTTTATCAACAGGCAGCTAGCGCCGGATATACCGTCGCCAAGCTCCGGTTGGCTGAGCTGGAGACAGAACGTCGGTATCGAGATGAAGTACTACCCCTGTACCAGCAGGCAGCCGATGCGGACGATGACGAGTTTGCAGCCATCGCGGCTATGGCGGAGGCCGAGAAGGCTCGTGTCGACGGGGAAGCTGAAGCGCTATACCGGAAGGCTGCTGATGAGGGCAACACCCACGCCCTCGTCCAACTGGCAAGGGCGCGGAACAAGCGTCGGGACACGAAGGGCGCCGAAGCGCTTTACAAACAGGCTGCCGACGAAGGCAGCACCGAGGCGCTAGTAGAGCTGCTCGAACTACGGGCCGCAAAGGGGGACAAGGAGGAGCTTCAAAGTCTTCGCCAGGCTGTTTCCAGCATCGACGACACTAAGGTCCTGCTGCGATTGGCTGGACTCCACGAGAAACACGGCAAGACACGTAGCGCTGAATACCTGTATCTGCAGGTAACCAACGCCGGTGACAGTGACGTCCTGCTCGCTGTGGCGATGGCGCGGGAAAGGAACGGAGACGCGGAAGGGGCAGAAGCGCTGTACCACCAGGCTATCGACAACGGCAACACCAACGCCCTCTTCTACGCGGCGAGGATGGTAGACAGACGCGGGGACAGGGAGAGCGCCGAAACGCTCTACCGGCAAGCTGCCGAAAATGGCGATACCGATGCCCTCGTTCAACTCGTGCGATTGTGCGAGCTCATGGGGCAGGTCGAGAAAGCAGAATTCTGGGCCAGGTCGGCCGCCGATGCCGATGACACAGAAGGCTTGATATTGCTCGGACAGTTGCGGGAGCGAAACGGAGACGAGGCTAGTGCCGAGACCTTCTATCAAGAGGCCGCCAATGCTGGTGATACCGCAGCGATGGCCCAACTGGCACTACTTCGAGAGAAGCGAGGGCTCGCAGAAGAGGCTGAGGGATTGGTCCAGCGTGCTGCCAACCTCGGCCACACTGGCGCTTTGATGCAGCTTGCGCACTTAAGGGAAGGCCTTGGGGATCTGAGCGGTGCCGAGGATCTTTACCGGCAGGCTGCCGACTGTGGGCGACCCGTTTACAGAGTCAGTCTGAACCGGTGGCCGTGGGGACTCGACCCTGACGGTACCCCTACCCCCCCTTGGGAAAATGATCGGGAGCAGCACAAGCCAAGCGAGGAGTAGTAGCCACCTCAGCCATCCAGCGGGCTTGCTGGCCTCGTCGACCTGGTGTGCTCCCCGAGGTGGTCAGGGCAGTCGGCGACGGGCCGGACAGGGGAGCTAAGGGCCCGAGAACCGGGCCATCGCGGGTGGTCAAGTGGGGAGGTTGGCGAAGGTGCCAGCAAGGTTGCGGCGCAGGTGACGGTGGCGCCGTCCAGGCGGTCGAGCTTGCCCGCGCAGCCGGCAGTCATCGGTGCGACGACGAGCACCAGTGCGGTGGTGAGGAGGGTTACGGCGACGTTCACGGCGACTCCCGCCCGGAGATGGGGTGTTGACGTGGACGAAGGTCTCGGAATCGGTGTGCGTCATGGTGCGCCGGGACGAAGATGATCACCGGCGAACACATCACTACCCGGGGGCGAACACGTGCACGAGGAGCGGTCCGGTCACACTCCTGACTCGGCTCTTACCGAACTGCGCAGGAGGTTGGCCGGCGGGCTGGCACGGGCCCGGCTGAACCAGACACAGCTCGCCGCCCGCGCAGCGCTGGGGCGCACCACCGTGTCGGCGGCGCTCTCGCCCAGGAAGCCTGTGCCGTCCGCGGAGACGGTGGCGGCGCTGGCCGACGCGCTGAAACTGCCAGTGCAGGAGCTGCTGGCGCTGCAACGCGACGCGGCCGGTGACGGAAACGGCGAACGGCCGGGGCCCGGCCGGCCGATCGGGCAGTGGGATCCGCACGCACTGGAAGTCCACCCGGCCGGTACCGCGCAGCCTGGGTCCGGCTTGCCTCAGCAGGGGATTCTGCCCGGCTATGTGCCGCGCGAGCACGACCGGGTCCTGGCGGAGGCGGTGCGGGAGGCTCAACAGGGCCACAGCCGGATGCTGGTCCTGGTGGGTGAGTCCTCGACGGGGAAGACGCGGGCGTGCTGGGAGGCCGTGCAGCCGCTGGCGGAGCAGGGGTGGCGGCTGTGGCATCCCTTCGACCCCACCCGGGCGGAGGCCGCGCTGGAGGATCTGAAGCGTGTCGGCCCCCGTACGGTGGTGTGGCTGAACGAGGCCCACCACTACCTCGGAGACCCGGCGGCCGGTGAGCGGATCGCTGCAGCCGTGCACAACCTGCTGACCAGCCCCCAGCGCGGACCGGTCCTTGTGCTGGGCACACTGTGGCCCGACTACTTCAAGCAGTACACGTCCCTGCCCGCAGCTAGCGGCTCGGATCCGCACAGCCGGGTCCGGGAATTGCTCGCCGCACGCTCCGTGAGCGTCCCCGACGCCTTCGACCCCGGCGCCCTGGCCGCGGCCACTGTCTTGGCAGAGCACGGTGACCGGCTACTGGCCGACGCCCTCACCCGCGCCGGCGCAGACGGACGCCTGACGCAGGACCTCGCCGGAGGCCCCGCGCTCCTGGAGCGCTATCGCACCGGCAGCCCGGCTGCCAAAGCCCTACTGGAAGCGGCGATGGACGCCCGCCGAGTCGGTGTGGGCCTGCACCTGCCGCAGGCCTTCCTCACCGACGCCGCCTCCGACTATCTCCACGACACCGACTTCAACCAGCTCACCGACGACTGGGCGGAGAAGGCCTACGCCGAACTCGCCAAACAGGTGCACGGCAAACAGGCTCCCCTGAGCCGGGTCACGCCTCGGCCGCAACGGCGCCCACCCGGCCCTGCCACGTCCGTCAACGCTCCGCCGCTGTCGGGGCCGGTGTTCCGCCTTGCCGACTTCATCGAACAACACGGCCGCGCCATCCGCCGTCACCTGTGTCCGCCTGCCTCCTTTTGGCACGCCGCCCATACTCACCTCACCCGCACTGGCGATCTGGACAGACTCACCCAGGCGGCCGAAGGCTGGCACCGCCTCCAATGGGCCCGTCACCTCCGGCTCCGCGCCGCCGAACAGGGCAGCATCGACGCGCTGGACGACTTGGCGCTGAGGCGGGAGGAGACCGGCGATCAGGAAGGCGCCGAATTACTGGCCCGACAGGCTGCCGAACACGGCCGCACCGAGGCCCTCGCCCGCTTGGCCGAGATGCGGGAAGAGGCCGGCGACCAGGAGAGCGCCGAAACTCTGGCCCGACAAGCCGCCGACCACGGAAACCGCTTGGCCCTGTTGTTCGTGGCCTCGATACGGGAGAGGGCCGGGGACCGGGAGGGCGCCGAAACCCTCTACCGACAGGCCGCCGACTACGGCAACACAGGCGCCCTGCACTTCTTGGCCCTGATGCTGGACAGAGCTGGGGACCGGGAGGAGGCCGAAACGCTGGCCCGACAGGCCGTCGACCACGGCCGCACCAGCATGCTGATCTCCCTGGGGCAAGGGCGAGAGAGGGCCGGGGACCAGGAGGGTGCCGAGACCCTCTACCGACAGGCCGCCGATCACGGTGACCCCGACGGCTTGGTCCGCTTGGCCGAAATGCGGGAGAAGGCGGGGGACCGGGAAGGCGCCGAAACCTTGGCCCGACAGGCCGCCGACCACGGCAACACCGACGACCTGGTCCGCCTCGCCGAGATGCGGGAGAAAGCCGGGGACCAGGAAGGCGCCGAAAGCCTCTACAGGCAGGCCGCCGACCACGGGAACACCGGTGCCTTGGTCCGCCTCGCCCGAATGCGTGAGAGGGCCGAGGACCGGGAAGGCGCCGAAACCCTGGCCCGACAGGCCGCCGACCACCTGAACACCGACGGCCTAGTCTTCCTGGCCCTGAGGCGAGAATGGGCCGGGAACCGGGAAGACGCCGAAGCCTTGGCCTGGCAGGCCGTCGATCACGGTAACCCCGACGGCCTGGTCCACCTGGCCGAAGTGCGGGAGAGGGCCGGGGACCGGGAAGACGCCGAAACCCTCGCCCGACAGGCCGCCGACCAGGGCATTACCGAGGCCCTGATCTTCCTGACCCTGATGCGGGAGAGGGCCGGGGACCGGGAGGGCGCCGAGATCGTGGCCCGACAGGCCGCCGACTACGGCCGCACCGACGGTCGCAGGTCAAGTGTGGCAACCCTGAAAAGACTGTGGCCGTACGGCTTGGACCCGGACGGTACGCCGACGCCCGCGTGGCAATGACCCCCCTGCTACCCACCAGGGCTCAAGCAGCAGTGCCGGCTGCTCCGCGCTGATCAGCCCGAGAAGGGCGCGTGATTCCTGGGGCCAGCGCAGCCACTCATGGACCTTGTTCACCCGCTGCCCCTCACAGATGGTGGGCGATGTTCGGCTGCAGCCGGCGGGCAGGGATCACCAGCCATGCCCCGACGAGCCAGCCCTCGTCACGCCGCCTGGTACGTCCGAAGCAGGAGATCCACCGAGCTCGAGCCAACCGTCGACCCATGCGGGCACGGGTAGGGCAAGTTGCTGCTGGGCCGCGTAGATCGTCGGGCGGTGCTGGTGGATCCACTTCAGGCGCCCGCCGCTGCGGTGGATGGTGCGTACTTCCAGCGCTCCTCGCTGCCCGGCGGCGCCGGTGATGATGCTGGTGCACTGGTCGCTGTATTCGGGCGGCAGATGGCAGTTGCAGTGGTTGTCCACGGGGGTGACGGGCAGGCCCCAGCTGGGTGCCGCGAGCAGCGCCATGAGCCGCCGGTGGCCGGTGGCGCCGTGACCTTCCGCGAACGTGGGGTCGATGATCCAGCGTTCGCCACCGTCGCGTTCGTGGTGACCGAGCCAGCCGGTCACGGCCAGCGGCACCCCTAGGGTGCGGATCAGTCCGACCCGGCGCAGCAGCCCGCTGGTCAGCCAGGCTGACGCTGCGGTGCCTCGGCGTCCCGGCCGCCGGTAGGGACGCTCGGCCGGGTGCCAACAGGCCGGCCGGTCGCGGTGACACGGCGTCATGCCGTAGGTGCCCAGCCGCTGGTCCTGGACGTCGGCCGCGCGCAGCCACTCTTCGGGGTCCAGACCCGACAGAATGACGGAGGCCGACGTGTCCGGCACTCGGAGCACCACCTGCCCGTCCTCAACGTGGGTACGAGCCCCGGGCACCCCCATAATGTCGCCGTATTCGTCGGCGCGCGGCAGGAGCGCCTCGGCCAGGTCCAAGGCCTGGGTCTCGCGCGGGGCGGGCCGCTCGACCGGGTCGGCCTCGAATCGGATCAGGAGGCGATCGGAGCGCGGGTCGACGTATTCGATGCCCCACGGGTGCACAGTAATGATCCGACGCCAAACCAGTGCGGCCATCACCCGGGCCTCCAGCAGCAGCTGGTCGGCGTCCGGCTGCGGGATCAGCAGGGAGCCAGGCTCGGCGGCCTCGACACGGCGGCGGGCGGACTGCCAGGGCAGCCCGGTGTACAGACGCAGCAGTTCGGCGCGACGTTCGATGACGGTCGTCTTCATGACTCGGAGCCCCTCACGACCGCGGAGCCGTCCCGACACAGCACGCGCGGCAGAGAGCCACGAGGATCAACCGGACCATGTAGCGGTGCCAGCCGAGTTGGCTTCTCCACGGGCGTGCTCAATGTCGGGTCGAGCACCGGGCAGGGACCCCGCCGGGCCCACCACCCTGTACTCGACCACATCGGACGGGGGCGGGCCCTGCTCGCTGAGGTGACACACCGCCGCATCACCCGAATGCCGCGGCGATCTCGCCGAGGCAGTACGTCGCCCAGCTGTGCAGGCGCCACGTGGCGGGGCCTGGCGAGTTCATTGGATGCCGCCTGCTCTCTTGTATGGAAGGACCTCCCGGGACTCTTTCCGCGGTTGAAGTCGCGACGCACAGTTACGCGTTGATGCTGGAGTGTGATACGGGTAGAGATCTTCAAAGCCCTGCCGTCGCAACGCATCGGGGGGCGTGCATGCGGGGCCGGAGCGGGGGACGTCGATGGTCGATACGGCGGGCGCGGGCGCTGGGGCGGAAGGTGCCGGAGCGCCCTCTGAGGAGGACGGGCCGACATATTCAGAACTCACGATCTTCGACCTCGTTCCGGAGGAAGACAGCGGGTCGGACACGCTGGGCCGCTACCGGTATCAGGCGGAGGTAGCAGCACGGGACTGCCTGGCCATGCTCACGCAGGACGCCATCGACTCCGTCGTCTGCGAGTGGCACGAGGACTTCGTCGTGACGTGGACCGATGGTTCAGTGGAACTGGTGTCGGTCAAGCATCGCGAAGGGACCCAGGGCCCGTGGACGCTCGCGGAGTTGTGCAAGAGTGGCGGTCTGACTCATCTCTTCGACCGCTGGTGCGCGTGCGAGTGTGCCGCCAACGTCCGTCTCAGGCTGGCGACGAACGCGGCGCTGAAGCCGGGCAAGGGCAATGCCGGTGTCCTGGCGCGGATGTGCGGCCCGGAGCCGGAGGTCACGGCCGGGCTGACCGTCATGGCGGAGGACATCGCACGCCAGATGCTCAAAGTCCGCTGGAAGCAGCCCTATCCCAACGTCCCGGACACTCCCGTGTGCAAGGTCGCGGACATCCAGATACCCGAGGGCTTCGTGGACAAGGTCGTACGATTCCTCGGGGTCCTGGAGATCTCCTGCAAGCCACCGCACCGCGAGAACATCACCGACGTCAACATCCAACGCCTTCTGGTTCCTGCGGTCGAACAGCTGAAGCTGGCGCACGTCGATCTTGAGAACACCTACCGGGCCATCGTGGACCGGATCGAGCGCGCCAACCGTGACGAGAGCGACCGCGGCCAACTGGCCGTGTACATCGCCGACCCGAGCCGGGTCCGGCACAGCACGCAGATGCAGCAGCGCATCGGCCGGCGCAGGATCACCCGCGACATCATCCGCCGGGAGATCGTGTTCACGTCGGTTCCGCTGCCCACGTTCCCTCGCGGCCCGGCGCCCGTGGTGGCACCGGGAGGTGCCAAGCTCCGCCGCAAGATGCGCCGGGGCCGGGTGCCCTCGGACGAGGCGGCCTTCGCGGAGAGGCTGCGGTCCGCGTGGTACACGACCTGGTCCGAGCGGCGCTCCGGCCTGGCCGGGGACGAGACCGACCTGCTGAATCTGTCCACGGACGTGCTGGAGATGGCCTTCGACTGCCGGCGCCATGCACGCGCGCAGGTGGCCGACGGCCGCGAGTTCGGCATCAAGATGAACGACCTGTTGGCCGAGCGGCTCAAGGTCGATGCTCTGCCTTCGCCTCCGCCGTTCCAGCTCAACCACCTGCACCTGCGGGGACTGGCCTACCAGTTGTGCGACGAGTGCCTCTTCTTCTTCTCCGAGCCGTTCGACGCGGACGAGGAAGCGTCATGACGCACCACGCCGACTTCCAGACCGCCGCAGCGCGGATACGGACGCAGCGCCGGCAAGCCGAGCAGCGCGAGACCCACTACCACGAGGCCCGCATCCTCTTACTCATCGCGCAGTTCACCACCCCCAAGGGCGGGCTCTCGGGCCTGACCAAACTCGCCAAGCTCGACTTCCTGCTCCGCTATCCGGGGATGCTGGAGCGTCTCCTGCCCGCGGGCGAGGCTTCGTGGCCGGAGGGAACGGCGCCGACACAACCCGAGCGCCTCGCGGTCGAAAGCCGCATGACCCGCTACAAGTACGGGCCCTGGGACCAGCGCTACTACAGCATCCTCGGCTCACTCGCCGCCCGCGGCTTGATCACCTACAGCGGCAGCGCCCGCGCCGAGTTCCGTGCCACACGGCAGGGGGCCGCCGCTGCGGCCAGTTTGGCCGCAACGCCGGAGTGGGCGGTCGTCGACAGCCGGATCAAGTTACTCAAGCGGTATTTCAACAAGTCAGGATCGGCCTTGAAGAACCTCATCTACGACCGCCTGCCCGACGCCGTCGACCGGCCCTGGCGGGCGGAGATCTGACGTGGCCGTCCATCTGCGCATCAACTCTCTGACCGTCACGACCGCCGAGGCGGAGCAGACCTACCGCTTCGACCGGCCGGCCACGGTGATCACAGGCCCCATTGGCACCGGCAAGTCCAGCCTGCTGATGCTCGTCAAGCACGCCCTCGGTGGTAGTGCCATGCTCACCCCTGCGGTCCGCGAGCACGTGCTGTCCGTTCAGGCCGAGGTCGTGGCCGGCGACGAACATGTCGTCCTCAGGCGGACCATCGAGGGAGACACCGCGGACACGGTGGATCTGCTGGACCCTCGCTCCCTCACTCTGGAGCGCTCCCTGCCTGTGCGCGCCTCCGAGGGTGCCACCACGCTCTCCGACTACCTGCTGGACGCGCTCGGCTTCCCGCGCGAACAGATCGCCGCACGGAGAGAGGGCGCAGCGCGGCCGCAGAACCTCACCTTCAACGATCTGTACGCCTACGTTTATCTTCAGGCCCGCGAGATCGACCGCCAGGTCGTCGGCCACCTGGAGCGTTGGTTCGAGGTCAAGCGCAAAGAGCTCTTCCGCTTGATGTTCGGGCTCACCGACAGTGCGCTCATGGAGCTCAAGCGAACCCGGAACCAGCTCTTGGAGAGGCTGACTGCCAGAGAAGCTGAGCACAAGAACGTCAGTGCCTTCCTGGCGGCCCATGACCCGCGCAGTGACGACGAGCTGCGGGCCGAGCTCACGCAGCTGCGCGACACCCTGGGCCGGGCCGACGCCGCGCTGGCCAGTCTCCGTACTGAACTACAGGAGCAGACGGCCGCCGATACGGCGCTGCGCGATGAACTCCAGAACGCCATCCGCGCCGCGCGGCAGGCCGACGAAGAAGTATCGGCGGCCGCCGACCTCGTCGACGCGCGGAATGCCGTCGTCGCCCAGGTACAGCTCGACCTCTCCCGTCTCGCCCGGTCGGCCACGGCCATCGACCAGCTCTCCCCCTTCGAGTTCGTCGTCTGCCCGCGGTGCATGCAGTCCCTGGCCGCCCGCCCCGTCGAAGACCTCCACTGCCGCGTCTGCCTCCAGCCCGACCCTGTCGAGGCCGACATCGACCCGGCCGCCATCGAGGAGACACGCACAGCCCTCCAACACCAGCTGGAGGACGCCCAGCGCATCCAGCAGGCCGACGAAGAGCACCTGCAGGCCGCCCAGGAGCGGTCGCAACAGCTCAGCTTCGCCATCAGCAGCCTGCGCCGGGAACTCGATGCCCAGACCCGCGACGCAGTCGCCCCTCGCTTCGACGCCATCGCCGAGGCCAGCTCCCATGTCGCCGCCCTCAAAGCCAGCATCGATGCCATCACCCAGCTGCGGGAATCGTGGGCCCGGGTACGCGCCATCGACGCGGACATCCGCTCGATCAAGGCCGAGCGGCGGCAGGTCAACAGGGACATCAAAGAGAAGTCCGAGCAGCTCAAGGCCAGCCAGTCACTGCTGCGCGACCTCAGTGACGACTTCGGCCGGCTCCTCACCGGCTGGAACCTTCCCTGGGTCGAGAGGGCCATCATCGACCGCGACACCTACCTACCCGTCGTCAACGACCAGCCCTTCGAGAGCCTGCAAGCCTCCGGAGGCGGCCTCGCCACTTCCGTCAACCTCGCCTACAGCCTCACCCTCCTCACCTCCGGACTCGACCACTCCGACGTCCTGGTCCCGTCCCTCCTTGTGATCGACACACCGCGCAAGGCCTTCGGCAACAACCCCTCCGACCGGCAACGCGCCGCCGAGATCTACAGCCGGTTCAGGACCCTGGCCGACGCATACGGAGACCGCCTGCAACTGATCATCGCCGACAACGACCCCCCGCCCATCACCGACGACTCCTTCGGCAGGATCGAGTTCGACTACCCGAACCCCATGGTCCCCGGCGTCGACCACCCCGGGCGTGATCGCGTCACCCGCATCGAGAACCAGATCGAAAACCAGCCGGAGGCCTAGGAAGTCGTCCCGCCATCAGACGAAACGCGGTGGGAGTGCGCGCACCAGATGCGTGACACCCAGACGGGGCACGGGAACCTGCTACCTGACCTGTCCCAGAGGCAGTAGCAGTACGAGGAGCGACTCAAGCGACCAAGCCCCGGAAACGGTCCGATCTTTCTACGCCGCCAGGGTGAGTACTACCAGCGCTGCAGATCCTTGCGTAGCCGGTCGTACCAGGCCCGTCGGCGCTGAGCGGTGTCTGACGGCTTCTCGCCGAGCGCGACCACCTGGTCGGTGACGCTGTAAGTGAGGCGATACAGCAATACTTCAGTGGCGGTCTCCAGCCACTTCTGGGTGGACCTGGCTGGCGGTGCTGAACCGAAAACGGTGACGAACCAGGTGGGCAGGAGGGCCCGTTCGTGGACCGCATCGGCAAGACGGCTGCGCAGTGCCAGGGTGAGGCGTTTTTCGGCTCTGGCCCCGGCGGCCATCACCGACTGCTTCTCGGCGCGGGTTTTGGCGTCGGTGGCCAGGGCGTCTTCGGCTTCCGCAGCCAGAGCTGCCTGCCGGTCGAGATCCTGGCGCAGGCGCCGCTCCACCATGACAGCTTCACGGAGCTTGTCGGCGGCCTCGATGCGGGCGCGGGAGCCGAACCTGGTCGAGAGCAGTGCGCCAACCGCATCGGTGACCGTGGCTCGGTGTGCACGGAGCCTTTCGGCGCTCTCGCGGTGATACCGCAGCCGGTGCTGGAAAGTGGAGCGCTCGTGGTCGCTGAGCAGCAGGCCGCGGGCCTGCCGGCCGCGTTCCATGGTGCGAGCAAGGTCGTGCTGCTCCTTGGGGAAGGTGTCCAGATCCGCTTGCTGTGCACCGCCGGATGCCAGGAGCTGGCCTTCCAGGAGCCGCACGTGCTGCACCAGGCGGTTAACGGCCTGCTCGGTGTCGTCGACGCGGTCACGGAGCTCTTCGTCGACTTCCTCGATCTTCGCTTCGCAGCTTCGGATGTCACTGCGGATACTGCCCAGCTCGTGATCCAGGTCCTCGGTGTAGCCGAACTTGCGCGACAGGCTCCCGTATTCACCCTCCAGGTCATCGATCCGGCTGTCCAGATCCCGGATGCGGCGGTCGACGTCCATCACTTCGCCCCCTGCTGGCTGCTGCCTTCCGAGGCCACGCCGACCACGACCCAGCCGGCCAGGACGGCGATGGTCCACCAGGCGGAGATCGCTCCGAGAGCGACCAGCGCCACCAGCAGGCACAGCACGTGCAGCCCGATCGCGATACCACGCTGCAGCTTGTAGCCCTCCGTGGTCACTGTGATCGACCAGCCCATCAACGTGCCGATCAGATGGGGTATGAGCAGCACAAGCCACCAGGCCGTATGCCCGAGGACAAACAGTGAGGTGATCAGCGCGACCGCGATCCCGCTCTGACCGCGCCAGGACCACTTCACGACCTGTGCTGCGCGCTCCCGCTTCGGTTGCGCCAAACGGGCGGGAAGAGTTCGCTCGAACTCCAACACCTTCTCGGCACCCGCCACGAGCTGCTCGTACAGATCATCGAACGTCGCGTCATCCGGGTCGGCTTGCCTGATCCGCGAATGGCGCACGCCCAGATCCTTGATCATGTCCCGATGCCGCTCGCGCAGCCCACGCTCGCTCTCTGGCACACTCTCCCCCTCGATCACGCGTCGTAGTTACCCACACCGATCAACCCCCCAGACATACAGCCGTACAGACGGCCGAAAATCTCCACTGACAGGCGCTCACGGCTGTCAGGTACCTACTCAAGGCTGTGCCGTCGTCAGGGCCGGTGTCCGGTGCGCCAGGCGTGCCACATCGCTCGGATCTGGTGCAAGTGATGGGGATCTCTGAATTCGGCCAGGGGTACTTGTTCGCCTCACTCGGTCCGACGCTCAACTTAGGGGGAGTGTCAACGATCGTCGCGCGCGTTGTCGGCCAGGGGCACCCACTCATGAAACGTGTGGGCCATGCCGGCCAGCCAAGGGCGCCTGCGGCGGCGCTACGCGCTGGCCGCCGGGCCACGGGGTAGCCGTATCGTCCGCCGCAGACACAACGAATTTCCCTGACCTGGGGCGATGCCGCTCGGAGCACTCTGTCGTCTGGGCCGCTCTGCCCGCAGCCCTTATGACGCCCGGTTTCGCTATTCCGGCATGAAGGTCGGCGCTACCGCACCGTCGTAGGCCCCACAGCTTGACGCCGGTCACGCTCCGGCGGGCAGCTCTGCGGTACATGTATGCGTGCGTGACAGGATAGACAACCGGCCTTGTCCGTCCGGCAGTTCGGGGCAGAGGTAGCACATGAGAAACGGGGAAGGGGAAGCCTGGTGAACAGCTTCAACAGGGGGATCTACAAGGCCGAATTCGCACTGAAGTGGGACCCGAGTCCGATGGGGCAGCCGCCCTCCCATCTAGACATCGTCGCTGCTGCCTACCTCGCGGGGGAGCCGGACGGCGAGCCCGCCTATGTGGTGCACTTCGACAGCCGCTCCCCCGACGGCACCATCTACCTCAACCGGGACAGCGAGGACGGCAAGGGCTTCGGCTGGGACGAGGTCATGACCCTGGAGCTCGGCCGGCTAGACGTCCGGTACGCGCGCGTAGTGGTCGGTGTCGTCATCCAGCAGCACTCGGCGCACCGGACCTTCGCCAACGTGCTCAACCCGCGTCTGCGCGTCCGCGAGGGCTACAACGTCCTGGCCGAGGACGACTTCGGCGACGTCCTCGGAGCGACTGCGGCGACCGTCGCGGAGTTCGTACGCGACGAGTCCGGCGCTTGGAGCTTCCGCCCCGGCCTCCATGGCGTCGAGGACGGCGTACATCGCCTCGTCGGGCACACATCTCCCGGACCGGAGAACGATCCGGACGACGACTGGCCGCAGGAGTCCTGATCCGTGGGTGACATCGCCAAGGGCGTCCTTGGGGGCGGATGGGCATTGGTCGTCGGCTGGGTGCTGCCTACCGCGCTCAATCTCGCGGTCTTCTTCCTCGCTGTCGCCCCCAGTCTGCGGCGGACTGCAGCCATCGAGCGTGTCTGGCCTGACTCGGCTAGTCAGACAGCTCTGCTGCTCCTGTGTGCCGCCGTTCTCTTCGGCATCGTGCTCAATGCTCTCCAGACCCCGCTCTACCGGATCCTTGAAGGTTATCTGCTGTGGCCGCGCGGAGCGTACGAGCGTGGGTGTCGGCGACAGCGAGCTCTCAAGGCGAAGATCGCTGATCTGATTACCCAACCGGAAGGCCGTACTCCGGTGCAGCGTGCACTCCTCAACGAGCAGTTGGCACGCTATCCAGTGGACGACGAGCAGCTCGCCCCGACCCGGCTCGGCAATGCGATCCGTCGATTCGAGGAGTATGGCCACAACCGCTTCCGCCTCGACACTCAGGTGCTTTGGAACGAGCTGAGCGCCGCTGCACCCGTGCAGGCGCGCCGACAGGTGGAAACGGCGCGTACCAGCGTGGACTTCTTCGTGGCATTGCTTTACGGGCACGCGGTAGTGGCGGCGCTTGCCCTTCTGGCTATGACGTCATCCGGGGCCGAGCGGCCCCTGCTATTCGTCACTGCAATCGTGGTGGGTGCGCTCGTTCCGCTGTGGTATCGCTGTGGCGTGTACGCCACTGATGAGTGGGCCGCCGCAGTGCGAGCCATAGTGAACTTGGGCCGCAAACCGTTGGCCGACGCGCTCGGACTCGTGCTGCCGCCACAACTGTCCGAGGAACGCACCATGTGGCAGCTCGTTACCCGGATGTCCCGGCGTCCCTACCGGGATGCAGCAGACCTGGCGTTCGCGCCATACCGGGCCGCGCCACCAGATCCGACCTGCCCACTGCATCCACCGACGCCAGGCCCGGGTGCGTGACGCGAGCCTTCGAGGGGGCGTATCGAGTCGTGATCACGAAGTGGTCCTGCCGAACGGTGACGCCGCGCCACGCAGCCCGTGCCCCAGACCGGCATGAACGCCCCCGCGAACATCACCCTGTGCCGCAGCCGACACTGACTGATCAGCGTCGGCTACCTCTGAAAGGAGACGGGGACGCCGACGGCGAGGTGTCGTATGGGTGGGGAGATCCACTGAGCAGATGTGGGGTCACCTCCGAGTAGGGGGGGGCCGTTTTCAGAGAGCCCCATCACAAGTGCTCCTCCTCGTCGGCGTGGGCCCAGTGTCCCAGCAGAGACGCAGGCGCGAGGTCCGAGGGCGACGTCGGCGCCGAACTACGAGCACGCCACCGGCCCAGGGAGGCGCAGCACCTCCAGGGCTCCGAGCACGTCCAGTCGCTCGCGTCGGCCGGCGCCTCCGGGTAGTCCCGCATGTGGACGACCAACCGCTACGCCCGGCCGTCCTGGCCGTGGTCCGCCTGCTGCACCTTCCACGCCCGCCCGTCCGCGCCCTCCGTTTCCGCCATTCCGTGGTGCGGATTCACGTGGGCATCCCCTTGATGTCAGTGGTCGCATTTACCTTTCTTTCGGACATATCAGTCATAAAGGAGGGTGATCATGCGGCACCGAACACTCGGTGGCGGTGACGGAACGGACTGGGTTACCGAAGGATGGGCCGACACGGGGCTTGCTGCGGAGGACCCGAGCCGCCCATTCGGGTACCTGCTCAGTCCGAGGCGGGATCAGTACGCCGGGATCATGGCGGTGCTGGAGCGGTCCGTCGATCAGCTGACCCCTTCGGAGGTGGCCTCAGCTCTCGCAGCGGAGGGCATCCACCTGCCGCTTGCTGTGGTGGTTCAGCGTCTGCGTGCGCTGAGTGAAACGTTCCTGGCCGCGTCGGGTCGGCCGGACTCCGATATCGAGCGCTGGCAGGAACTGAACGGAGCTCGCTGGCGCTACAGCGCGACACCGAGGGGCCGTCAGGTGCAGCGGCTGTGGGCGCAGATGGTCGCCGAGGGCCTGGTGCAGCAAGAGATCCCCCTGGACGGCCTGTCCCGGATCCGTGAGGTCCTGGCTGGCATGGCACGTGACGGGCTGGGTGAGGTAGAACTGGCGCAGATGGCCGGACAGGTCTTCGTCGAGCACGACCACCTTGATGCGGCGCTGGTGGGACAGGCTGATGTGCTGGCGCAGCTTGCCGACCGATTCGACCTCGATGCCCAGGCCACAGCCGAGCTCAAGCAATTGATCGTGGAGTACGCCACGCACGTGGTGGCTCATCTGGACCGGGCCGTGGCCCTCATCCATGACCAGCTCCTCCGGCTGCGCCCGCGATTCGGCGAGTTCGCGGCCACCCGGCAGCGGCAGTCTCCTGCCGCACAGCTGGTGGCCCGCGGCGTGCTTGCGCCAACCCGGGGTGGGGACGTGGCGGACTGGGAGCGGCTGCTGGGCTGGTTCTCACCGGGGAAAGGCAAGGCCGCGCGGTTCGGGCTGCAACTGGTCCGGGCGATCCCGATGATGCATGCCAATCTGCGGCGGCATCAGGCTGTAGTCGGGCCGCAGACGTTGCGCGCGAAGGCGTTGTCGCTGGCGATGGCGTGTCAGGATCCGGCGCACGGCACGGCGGTGCTGCGGGCCTCGCTGGGGGACCATCCGTGGACCAAGCTGCACACCGTGGCCGAGGGCGAGGACGGAGATGTCGTCTCCTGGCATGACGGGCCGCGTGTTCCCGCCTTGGCGATGCTGCGGGCGACCGGGCAGAGCGGGCCGCGGGGGAAGGCGGCGCGGCGCAGGCCCCGGGAGGGAGCCGCGCGGGAAATTGCCGAGCTGCGTGCTGTTCGGGAATCCGAGCGACGGGCTGCTGTCGCGGAGGTGCTGGCTGGTGGTGGTCCGTTGTCGGAGCGGGCGTGCCGGGCGGCGTTGAGAGCGGTCGTGGCCGCGGTCAGGGCCCAGGATTCGGAGGATCCGGAAGGCAGGCGAACGGGGCAGGTTGACGGGCTGGGATGCACGCTGACTGCGGCTCAGCAGGTGGTCGGGCGTGTCGAGGGGGTCCGGTGGTCAGTGCTGGTCCCCGGGCGGCGGATCGCGTTTCACCCTCCGGCCGTGGCGGCGGCAAGCGGGCGCGCACCGAGCCTGCCGGGCAGCACTCGCGCCCGCCGGGGCGTCACTGTCGTAGTGGAGGCGGCCCGGTGACGGCCTCCAGCAGGATGCAAGCCGGCCTCGGATGGTCCGGCGACGAGCAACAGGCCATCGCACTCCTCGCCCAGCGCCTGCAGGTGCGGACGTGGCTGGTCGGCGGGCGCGACGACGAACTCATCGAGGCGGTGCACCGGCATCTGCCTGCTCTTCGCCGACTGCTGGCCCGGGTGGGCTGCACGATGACGGTGGAACCGGACCTGGTGCGGGTACACAAAACCGCGGGTCTGCGGTGCGGCCGGATCAGGCAGGGGGCCTCGCCGGAGGGAATGTGGCTGTGGCTGACCGCCGCGGTGCTGGAGTCGATGCCGTCCAAGGCCAAGCTCGGGCAGGTGGTGGCAGCGGCACGCGCGGCCGCGGCCGAGGTGGAGATTCCGGTCACCCAGTCCAGGGCCGAGCTGCACGCCCTGCACGCCGGGCTGAGGATGCTGTGCGATCGCGGTGTCCTTGAGGAGGCGGACGGGCGCATCGAGGCGCTGCTGGAGGGGCAGGAGGATCCCCCTGTCCTGCTGCGTGTGCATCACACGCGTCTGCTGCATCTGCTGCCGCGCGACGTCGCTGTGGACGAGCACGGGCAGTGGCTGGCCGACCCTGCCGATGACGCTCAGGGCTGGCTCGAGCAGCTCACGAAGCCTGGCGACCCCGGGGTCCGGGTGTGCGCCATGCTGGCGGACCAGGCGGTGGTCCATGCGTGCGATTTGGACCCTGAGGAGCGGCACTGGATCAGCGTCCGGCTCGCCAGCGACGGTGGGGCCGTCGCGGAGGCTTTCGGGCTCCGCCTGGAACACCGGACGGAGGGTGCCGCCTTCGTCATGCCTGAGGAAGCCCTCACCGCTGGAGGCTTGCTGGGCCCGTTCCGCTTTCCGCACCGTCAGCGCAACGGCGCGGGCACCGTCCGGCACGCCGCGCTGCTGCTCATCGACTGTCTGACGGCTGAAGGCGAGAGGGACGGGACCATGGCGCCGGGCCCCGGCTGGTGCGGGGCACCGGCGGCCGTAGTGGTGAACCGCCTGGGCGAGATGGCGGCACGACACGCCGGGTGGGCTGCGGAATACCGGACACAGCCCGCGCGCCTGGCCGACCATGTCCGCGGATTGCTGGAGCAGGCTGACCTGCTGCGAGTGACCGACGGATACGAAGTCTGGTGGTGGTTGTCGCCTGCCGCGGCCCGCTGGACCGTGGTGGCGGACCAGCCCGTGTCCCCCTCGCCCGGCTCCCGCCTCGAGGAGACCTTGTGATGAACCTGGTGAACGCTGCCCCTGACCGCTGGGCCCGGCGCTGGCACCTTGTAGGTGCTGGTGTGGAGAACGTCTGGCATTACACCCGGGAAGTGCTCGACTGCCCCTCGGGCCGCCTGCTGAAGCGTGGCGCCAACGGCACGGGAAAGACCACGCTGTTGGAGGCGCTGTGCCCCTATCTGCTGGACCCGGTCGCACGCAACCTCAGCTCGGGAGGGAACCGGCAGACCAGCCTGGAGTCGCTGATGAAGGGCGGCAACCCGGGTCGGCGTCGCTTCGGATATCTGTGGCTGAGCTTCAGCCCGCCCGAGCAGAAGACGGACGGAGTCACCGACACCAGCGTCGTCCACTACGGCGTCCGACTGGAGTACACGCAAGGCTGCCAGCCTGCTGTGGAGCAGGTGTTCTTCTCCACACCGACGGCTCCAGGGGCGGATCGCGATGACTTCAGCGAGCTGAACCGTGAGGAATTCAGAGCCTGGGTGGCGGACTGCGGCGGTCAGGTGTTCACCAGCAGCGACGACTACGTGACGGACCTGGCCCAGCGGGTTTTCGGGTGCGGCGCGAACACGCTGAAGCAAATCGCCAAGCGGATCAGGAAACTGCGCAATCCCGGGCTCTTGGCAGGCATGAGACCCGCCGACGCCGAGCTGGAACTGCGCGAGGTGCTGCCCAGGGTCAGCCCCGATGTGGTGCGGGTGACCCAGGAAGCTCTCGCGGCAGCCGAGGCGACGCGCCAGCGGTATGTACGGGCTGAGAAGACCACACTGCTCCTCAACGAGTTGTGCGCTGCGTGGACGCAGACCACTGCCCGGACCACGCTGACGGCGGTCGACGCCGCGCTCGCCGGGGCGCGCGCTGAGCAGGACGCCAAGGACCTTGCCGAACGGAGCCGGACGGATGCCCAGGCCAGCGCGGCCGAACTGCATGAGCTGACCGCGAAGGTAGAGGAACTGACGGTCCTCGAAACCGAGACCGGCAGCCGCGCCCAAGCACTGGCGCGTGACGCCGCATCCAGCGACGTGGCCCGGGCCCGTGAGACGGCCAAGCACCACAGCGCCGCACACGAACAGCACTGCGACCTGCTGCAGGCGCACCTGGACAACGCACAGTCGGCCGTATCGCGGCTTGAAGAAGCGGTCACCGCCGTAGACCAACTCGCGGCCTCCGTGGCGCGCAAGTGCGCCGATGCCGAAGTGCCGGTGCTCGTCACCGCACCAGTGTCGGTGAGCCGCGCGGCCGGGGCCGCAACGGTCATCGGGCATCGTACGTTCGGCCCGCTGCCCACGATCGCGGCAAGCATCGATCAGGCAGCCGTGGAGGAGACCGTCAAGGAACTCAACGAGGCGCGGCATCGGCAGGTTCAGCGGCGTGACGACGCCCGGGTCCTCGTCCTGGCGTACGCCGAGGTCGAGGACAAGGAACGACAGGCCCGGGAGGTGCGCGGGCGGGCTGAGGAGGCCGCCGAGCGGGCCGAGCAGGCCCGGCTGCGCCACCAGAGCAACCAGGACCTGGTACGCGACCAGGTGATCACGCTGGCCACGAAGGTGCAGGAGTGGGCCGGGCTGGTGGGCAGCACGCTGATCACGCCGCGGCTGGATACCGCGCGGATCGCTGCCCAGGCAGGCGCTTGGCTCGAGGAAGCGGAGTTCGCCGGAGTCCTGTGCGACGCAGCCGCTTTGAGCCGGAGCGTGACATCCGAGGTCGGCAGCAGTGTCACCCGGGCTCGTTCACGGGCCGAGTACTACGCGGACCAAACTTCCCAGGTGCGCAGCTTGGCCGAGGAAGCAGCCGAGCGTGCCCGGCGGTGGCGTTCGGGCCGGCTGCCCGCTCTGCCGACACCGGCCTGGCTCGAAGCGGCGGACGAGACTCGTGCCTTCGCCTGCGCCGTCGACTGGAACACCCACCGCGTCCCGCCCGGACCTGCCCGCAACACACTGGAGGCGGTCATCGCCGCCACCGGCCTGCTGTCCGCCGAACTGACCCCCGAGGGCATGGCCCACGACGGCACCTGGATGGTGCGCCCCGACGGGCCGGCCCTGCCCGTGGACCGGTCCCTGGCATCGGTCCTGTCCGCGGTTGAGCACCATCCGCTGAGCGAGGTGGCAGCGGCCGTCCTGCGACGGATCGTTTATGTTCCTAGCGCCAGCCTCCCGCCGGACGACACCGGTCAGGACCGGACCGGTCTGGTGATCGGCGCAGACGGCACCTACCGCACAGGGCCCGTCGTCGGCCGCCTGCCCAGCGGCACTGGAGCGCGTCTCGCCTCCCACATCGGCATCCAGGCCCGACGTGCGGCCGCCCAGCGCGAAGCCGCCGCGGCGCAGCGCGAATGTGACCGCCTGCAGCGTACGGCGATCGGCTACCTGCGTGCCGCGCACCGCCTGTCACAGTTTGCTGATCAGGTGGAAAGGCTCGCCGACCGCTTTCCCCACCCGCAGGTGGAAACGGCATCCCAGGCCGAGGCCACCCGCGCGGAAAGCGCCCAAGCCGAGTACGACGCCCGCACTCACGCAGCCCGCAAAGACCGGCTGGCGCAGGAGCAGGAGGCGGAGCACCGCACCGCGTTGAACCAGTGGCGCGCCCAGGCCGCGGCAGGCGGCCTGCCCGACACCATCAGCCTGGCCAGAGCCGAGGCCGAAGGAGCCGAACGCCGGGCCGCTGTCCTGGGCGAGGCAGCCGAGGAGATGCGCGGCATCGGCCGCCTGGTCTGCCGAGTCGAAGAGACAGCCGCGCCTGTCACCCAGACCAGCGCGCAGGTGGAGGACAGCCGACGTAAGGCGCTGTCGAGCTACGGGCACGCCCGCGAGGCCGCCGCTGCGCTGGAGGCATGCCGACAGCGCAGCGAGTTGAGCGAACTGGACCTGGAGCGGGAAGCCGAAGCCGCCCGGCAGGCCCACCAGGACGCCAGGCATCAGCTCAAGGCAACTCGCGCCCTGCTCGATGACGTCATCGGAGCCGAAGCCGAGGCACGCCAGGTCCACGTTCATGCGACCAAGCGGCTCAGTGAAAGCCAGCCCGTGGCCGAAGCGGCCCTGGCACGCGTGCACGCTTTGCTTACCGTCGACGGGCTGTGTGAAGCGCTCGACTGGCCGGCCGATGCCGAGGGCGGCCACGATGCGGACTGGCTCACGCGGCTGCGGTCACACCTGGTCGATGTGAAGGAAGCCCCACGCCTGCTGGAGGCCTGTGCGGACGACCTGCGGTTGCACCTGGCCGACGAGGCGGAGGACGGATGGCGTCTGGGCTATACCAGCGTGCCTGAGGGTGTGCCGGCCCATCAGCTCACCCTGGGCGGTCGGCGGTTCTCTCCTCCGGCCGCCGCCCGGGAAGCCGCTGCGCGCCGCGCAGCGGCCCAGGCCGCCTATAACGCGGCGGATGCCGAAGCCCTGGAGCGCTTCATCCTCGGGCGGATTCCCGCAGCGATCAGCACGGCGTGGGTCGAGCTGCAGGACTGGGTCGGCAAGGTGAACGGGCAGATGGCCCTGGCGGCCGCGTCCTCCGGTGTCGGTGTGCAGATCGATGTCAGCCTCCGTCCGGACCTTTCCCCCTCGATCGCGACGATCCACGAGCTGACCTGCACGGTCGGCGACGCTGACCGCACACCGGAACAGCAGCGCCGCATCGGCGAGGAGCTCATGGCCGTCATGCGGCTCGGCCAAGACGAAGCCGATCGAGGTGCCCCGCGCCTCGCGGCGCAGGCCGACCGCCTGGCGGAAGCCGTCGACATCCGCACCTGGGTCACAGTGAAATACCTGATCACGCGGACCGACGGCAAGCAGGAACGCTGGGGCGCCCGCGGCGTCACCATCTCCCAGGGGGAAAGCAGACTGATCGTCCTGGGCCCGATGCTGGCCGCCCTCTCGGCCGAGTACCGCGAACTGCCCGGCCATGCCGCGCGGTTGTGCGCCCTGGACGAGGTACCCGGCGAGATCGACGAAAAGGGCAGAGACGGCATCGCCGCCTACACCGCCAGCCTCGACCTGGACCTGATGTGCACCAGTCACCACTGGGACGGCTCCCCCGGGGCCTGGGACGGCATCGACATCTACGACCTGGAAAAGTCGACCAACGGCATCGTCATCGCCTCCCCCATGCACGTCTACACCCACCAACTCCTCGAAGCCACCGGCAACCTCCTCCCCCAGCCGTCAGCGCCCGTTGAACAGCCAGCACGGGAGACGCCATGACCACCGGCCTGTGTCCCGAGCAACTGTGCGATCGGGCCTGCCACGGCGCCGACCTGTCCTCCCTGCTCGCACCGGACCTGGTGTGGCTGTGGGAACAGATCGGCCAACGGGCCGACCAGCGCGGCGATCCGGCCATGACGAGCCGTACCACGACGATCATCGCCCCATCCTCGGCGGCCGCCCGGGCGGGCGTCCTCGGCCTGCTGGGCACACGCGTGCTGCGGCCCGGACAGCACCGACGCATCGACTTGCACGAACTCACCCAGCATCTGCGTCGTCACGGCCCGGCACTGACCCCGGGCAGTATCGCCGCCCACGCGCTCGGCCGGCCGGTGGGACAGCGCACCGCAGACAGAGCCCGCCACACCGCGCGCCTCGCATCCCTGCGGCAGCTCAGAAACCGCCTGTACCAGGCCCTGCCCGCGCGTGCGCCGGTGCGCCCCGTCGATGAGGGCTGGGAAGAGCTGCACCGCATCGGCCGCGTCGCGCGCGTCACCCAGCACCCCGCCCCGGAGAAACTCCTCAGAGCCTGCGCCGCCGTCCTGCAGCACCTACCGGCCTCCGGGCGCATCGACCGCCGCGTCCTGGCCCACGCCGCCGCTGGTGACCCCCACGCCCTCGATGCTGGCAGCGACCTGGCCGGCCTGGTCCTCGCCGAAGCCACCGCCAGCGGCCTGATCGATCCCGGCACAGCACGGCGCGAAGCTTGGGAACAGCTCGGCGTCACCCTCGACATGCTCACCGGCGGCCTGCTCAGCCTGGGCCTCCGCCCCCGCGGTTGGCACGTCCCCCTCGGCCACCCCCTCGTCCTGACCCCATGGACTCTTCAGCGCGTCACCTGGCCCGCACCGGACAATGACGAGCCCGGCTGGGTGTTCATCACCGAAAACCCCTCCATCACCGCCGCGGCCCTGGATATCGACACGGTCCCGGTCCGGCTGCTGTGCACAGTCGGCACGCCGTCCCGCACGGAACTTCGGGCCGTGGCACAGCTGGCGGCCACCGGATGGCGCATCGCCGTCCGCGCCGACTTCGACGCCGCGGGCATCGGACACGTCCGCGCCGTCCTCGACACCGTCCCCGAGGCGCAGGTCTGGCGCATGGCGGCCGCGGACTACAGCGCGAGCCTGCACCCAGCTCCGTTCGAGCCAGCCGCCCTCGACACCGACCGCCTCGCCCCCACTCCATGGGCTCCCGCTCTGGCCACCACCATGCGGCAGCACGGCAGGCCCGCCTACGAAGAAGCGCTCATCGACGAACTGCTCACCGATCTACGCGTCGGCCGCCCACCGCCAACCGCTCCAGCCGGCGGCCTCGGCCCACGAGCCCTGCCGAAGACGTAGCTGCCCCCAAAGCCGCCCCGCGATCCGCCCCACCTCGTGGAGCCGTTATGTCCTGCCCCCGCCATCCCGTACCCGTCCCCGCTCACGACCTGCGCCACGGCCCCCGGCAGTGGACCAGCGCCTTCACCACCGTCGTCGACTCCCAGCCGGTGGTATGCGTGCGCCCCTTGGACACCGACCGGCCCAGCTGGAGCATCTACACCCACCCGTGCCTCCGCCCGGAGGACTACCTCGGCACCCTCCACGCCAACACCGCCCCCGACACTCCGTGGTGGGTGCAGAGGGCCCAGGAGCGGCACACGAGTTTCAGTGATGCCGTACGCAGCCTGCGCCGCCCCGACGACTGGCAACGCCACTGCGACCGCGTGATCGCCTGGGCCCGGGCGGCACTGGCCGATCCCCACCTGCTGGTCATCGACGTGCAGACCACCGGACTCGACGCGCCCTACGCCCTCCAGATCGCCGCCACCGACCGGCACGGCAGACAGGTCCTGGACCACACTCTCAACCCTCAGTCCGTCATCACCGCCGCCGCGACCGCCCTGCACGGACTCACCACCCACGACGTCGCCACCGCCGCAACGTTCAGCTCCCTGCTCCCCCGCATCACCGACGCCCTGCACGGCCGCCGATGCCTCGCCTACAACATGCCCTTCGACCGGCACGTCATCGAACGAGAACTCAACCGCCACTACGCCCGGCCCAGCGCCGTACAGCGCTGGTTGCAGCAATGCCGATGGGAGGACGCTTTGGCCCCCTACGCGACGTGGCGAGGCCTGTGGTCGGCGAAGCAGCAGGCATACCGGTACCAGCCACTCGGCAGCAGATACCACGCCCTGACGAACTGCCGTCTCCTGCTGGCACGACTCAAGACGATCGCCAACAGCACTCGGGCGTAACCACAGCATGGCGCCAGCCAGGGCCGGTTCCGGCCCTGGCAGCCGGTCCTTGCAGGACCGCAGCCGCCGTCGCGCGTGCCGGGCGTTGAACGCCCGTACACGGGCCGCGAGCAGGGCTTGTCGTTGCTTAAGAGGAGACTGCTCAGCGCGTGCTGCTACCTGAGTTCGACGGAGTACGAGGCGCCAGGAAACTCCCATCCGTCGGTGCCTTCGCCGATGTCAGCCACGATGACGTCGTCGATGAAGTGGTCCTCGAAGTCGTCGTCGGTGAGCTCGCCGGCCAGCCAGAGTTCCTCGATCTCGCTCCAGTCGCCCCTGCTGCCGTCGATACGCAGGGGCGCTGCTCGGCGGTTGCCGCGCTCGCGTTCGTCGTCGCCTGTCCTGACGACGCCGCTGATCTCGAACTGGCCCCTCTTGACGTGGTCGGGGATCGGATCGGCGGGGACGATGGCGGCGTTCTCGTAGGCGGTGTGGATGAGGTCGCGGTAGCTTCGGCGGATGTTGTACTCGGGGTCGGACAGCCAGTTGATCAGGGTCCTGGTCGTCACGTGGAGGCCGGCGTCCTCCAGGGCCTGGTAGCCGCGGTGGGTTGCGGTGAGCTGGCTGAGCTGGGCGTGCCAGTGCTTGGCGGTGTATGAGGACAGGCGGTGGCGGGGGGTGACTTGGGAGCGCAGGAGGTTGTTGAGTGCGGCGCCCAGGGAGTTGCCGCGGCCTGTGGGGCCGGCCATCAGTCGTCACCTTCGGGGATGATCTCGCCGGGCTGGATGAACTTGGCCTTGACTTCGCCGAAGCCGGTGCCGATCCGGTATGTGGCGGGCGGTGTGCGGTCAGGCGTCCAGAAGACGGCGGCGTCGACGTTGCGCAGCGCGAGGAGCGTGTGGCCTTCCTGGACGGCCCTGAAGGCCACGCTCCAGTGCCGAACGGAGGCCTCCGCGACCATGCTCATGCGCCAGTCCGGCCGCCAGAACGGGGAGCGCTGTTCGGCGCGCTTGGGCCACAGCAGGCGCAGCGCGATGGACAGCCGGGTCTTGTATGCCTTGTAGGGGTCGCCGCCGACCTGGACGAGTTCGGTACGTGCTTTGCGGGTGGCCTCGTAGAAGGGTTTGAAGAGGCTCTCGTTGGCCTTCCCGGTCCAGGAGTCGTGGATGACCGGCGCGGCGTTGAGGTGGCCTTCGCGGAGGAGCTTGTGCAGTTGCTTGATGTGGGGGGTGGTGACCCAGACGCGGCCCTGATCGTCGGGCCGCTCGATGATCCGCCCCAGAGGGTGGGGCATGTCGGTGCGGGTCCACTCGGGGATGTCAATGAGGTAGATGCCGGCCCGGGTTTTGTCGAACGCTTCGAGCGGGCCGGTGTGCAGGAGCTTGTTCGGGGCGAGGGGGACGGCCGAACAGGCGGAGGGGTAGCTGCCGTTGCGGTCGATCAGGCATAGCAGGCCCTCGCCGAAGGAGTCGGGCACGTCGAGGTGGTCGCGCCGGACGCGCTTGCCGTTCGTCTTGGTGTGGGGTACGCGGGTGAGGGTGACATCGGGGTGGACCCAGCGGGGCTCGCCGTCCATGTCCTCGCTGATCAGCGGCCATGGGACGCTGTCGCGTTCCTCCAGGCGGATGACTGGGATCGGGTGCATTTTCGAGCGGTCGACGGCGTCCTTGAGGATCCTCAGGGCGGGGAAGACGTGGCCCTCGGGCTCGTCCTCCTCATCCCCCGGCGCCAGATCGTCCTGGCTGTCTTCCTCGTCCTGCGCCACGTCGTCCTGGGCTTGCCCACGCCTCGTCGGGGCGTGGACTTTGGCACCGGTGGCAGCGGCCTGCCCGGCATCTGCGGCGGCGTCGGCGGGCACTGGCGTGCTGTAGGCCTTGAGCGCGGCGGCGAGGCGGTGTCCCTCGGCGGTGTCCGGCATCCGCGAGACCGCCGAGGCGGCCTGGAGCAGCGACGGCAGGATCTCCTTCAGGGCTTCCTGGTCGCCGCCTGCGACTGCGGTGCGCCATGCTGCCAGCTCGTGGGTGAGTGCGGCGGGAATGCCCTGGTGTCCGCCGGATGTGTAGGGGAGAGCGGCTTCGGCCAGTTCCAGAGCGGCTGTTCCGCCGGTGACCGGCGAGGGCTCCGGGCTGTGGGCGCGGGCGAGGGGGGTGGCCCCGGCGTCGAGGAAGCGGGCGTGGAGCAGGTCGGGCTGCAGGTACGCGGAGCCGATCGTGCCGAAGTCGCGTTCTGTGACCGTCACGTGGACCTTGGCAGGGTCTGTCGTCGCTGTGAGCGTCACCAGGACGTCGGCGTCCAGGAGGCCCAGGAGTGTGGGGTCGTCGCTGTCTACGACGGCGAGCACCGGTACGTGCAGGGTGCGCGCGAGGCCGGCCAGGACCTGGGAGGCATCGGGGAGACGGTCCCCGGACAACGGCAGGCGGGCGCTGGGGGCGGCCTGGAGCCGGTCCACGACCACGAGGGCCAGGCCCTCCATGTGCGGGGCGGTCTGGGCGATGTCGTCGGCGGTCAGGTCGCTGCCGTCATCGATGAGAAGCACATCGCCCGCCTGGACCAGCTGGCGGGCGATCTGCTGCTCGTGCTCGGTGAGGCGGCCCTGCTTCAGGCGCGGGTAGTCGCCCCCGGTCTCTGCGGAGATGATCCGTCGGAAAATGTCGTCGCGGTTCGGTCCCGACGCCGCGTAGAGGACCGTCTCGTGGTCGACGAGCGCCGTCTTCCGTGCGGCCGCGAGCCCCAGCAGGCTCCCACCGACGCTGGGTCGGGCCGCCACGAGTGTCAGCTTGCCCGGCTGCAGACCGCCCGTCGCGGCGTCCAGGCCGGGCAGCCCGAACGTGGGGCCGCCGACCGGGCCGTCGGTGAGCACGGAACCGATGGCGTCGCCCAGCGTGGCGAGCCTGCGCGGCGCGCTGCCGCGATCCTGATCGCCTTGGCTGTTCACCGCACCTCCTGCGGTCGCCGCGCCGGGATGCGCGGCCGTATCGGACGAGAGGGCACCCGAGGTGGGGGCGGCAGGGAGCAGCACCGCGACCGGCGTGGTGTTCCGCCGGAGCACCTGCGGCTGGCCCTGAGCCGCCCGTGTGATGAGATCGCCGAAGTCCTTCTGCGCCGCACTCAGCGCATGGGAGGGGAATGCCCCGGCCTTCCGCGCTGCCGGAAACCGGTCCAGCGGCGCCAGCAAGGCGCGATCCTCCCGCTTGTGGATCAGTGTGGTAACCCCGTCTTCCTCGGCACGCTTCACCAGGGCGTAGAGATCCTTGCGGGCTTCGGTCGCATTCATAGCGGTCTCCGCCTGCGGTGACTGACTCACTCACCCTCCTAGGACACTCAACTCTCTATCATGGTACCAGAATCCACTCACCTGCCGAATCATAGTCATACTCTTTTTTGAGATTCTCACTCACTCGTGGGTTCTTCGGTGTGTGTTGACGGCAAACTCGCCGTCGGCAACGACGGGCAGATGCACGGCACAGCGAAGGACAGGACCGCCAGCCCTGCCCGTGGCCATCCGGGCCAGAAGTCGCCCTCACCGCACCCTGGAGCTGCCGAGGGGGCGGCTGGTGCGGCCAGGAACACCGGGGCCGACTGTTCAGCGCCGGGCGCCGACACTGCCGTAGCTCTCGGCTCCACCGCCTCCAATGCCGTCGCCCCCGGCCCGCAAGGCCCGGCAATACACGGTCGGGATGACGCCGAGCTTTGGGCAGTAGCGACCTGAGGAGACCTTGTCGATCATCCGGATTCCGTGCCCCGTACGCTCGTCCGTCAACAGGCCGACGTAGACGGAGAGGGTGCATGGCAGCGGACAGGGAGACACGCGGGCTTGCGCAGGAGCCGACCGAGCCGCCCAGCCAGGCCGGGAACGCTCCTCCCCGACGCCCTACGGGCCCGATTCACTGGTTTCTGTTCAACAGCGCGTGCGTGGCGGCCTCGGTGGCCCTGATGTGGTTCGCTCCGGTGGTGCCCCTGCCGGGCTTCCTGCGCGGCCCGGCCTTTGTCACCGCCGCGCTGGCGATACCGCTGGCGCTCGTTCTGGTGCCAGCCCTCTTGCTCCGCCACGTCACTCATAAGAAGCCGCCGAAACTGGCCATCGGGGCGCTCACCGTTGCCCTCACCGCTGCAGTCGTGCTGGCGGTCATCACCCGAGAGGCCGGCGAAGAGCGGGGCCTGGAGAAAAGGGGCCGGTGGACCGAGGCCGTCGTGGTCGACGTCGACAACGGCAAGACCGACAAGTGCACGCTCCGCACCCGCGACGGCCGGGAGATCTCACCTCAGATGAGGGACGGCTGCGACCCGAAACTGGTTGAGCCAGGCGACAGACTGCGCGTGCTGTACGACCCCAAGGGAGCAGCTAGTCCGTTCGAGGACACCGAAGTGGACTTGGACCCAGGCGCGTACAAAGGGATCATCGGCGGCCTGGCAGCGTTGATCGTCGCGACAGGCACCTGGGGCTGCGTACGGGTGAGTCGAGGGGAGAAGTAGACGGAGACATGCCCTGGAGTTCGGCGTAGCAGTCGGTGCCGCGTTCCGTCGCCGTCACCGCCCGGCCGGCTTCCGGGTAGGGAGCGCCGCGAGGGGGGATCGGTGGCCCTTGGGGGTCGCGTGGACGGCTGCCCAGTCGATGCTGCGGCTACGGGCAAGGCGGTCTAGATCGGCTTGGCGGTAGAGCAGGACGACGTCGTGCTTGTTCCAGCCGGAGCGGGCGGTGTCCGCGTGGGTCAGGAGTCCGGAGCGGATGAGGTGGTCGAAGTCGGATGAACGGATGCCGAGAGCCTGTGCGGCCGCGTCGCGCATGTGGAGCTGGCCTGCGGCCGAGGCACGTTGGACCTTGCGACGGTCGGTGAACTTATCCAAGGTGAGACCGCAGTACAGGGGATGTCCTTGGTGGTCGCCGACGACGGGCAGATGGCCACGGCGGGCGAGTTCGGCGGCGGTGCCGGGGTACACCGTCATGTTGAAGCGTTCGGCGAGGTGCTCCTCGGCGCGGGTGGCGCCGACGTCGGGCATCGTGCCGACGGCCTGCCTGATGGCGTCGAAGCGGGCGACGGCGGCGTCGAAGGCGGCGGCGGACCAGCGGTCGCCGACCGCATCGGGCGTGGGGATGAGCCCGAGGCGCTGGGCCCGCGCGAACTGCCACAGCGTCAGCCCAGCGCGGTCGGGGAACTGGAGGGGGCCGTACGTCTTGAGCGTGCTGGCGGTGGCGGTCATGTCGGGTCTCCGTCGTCGGTGATGCGGCTGCGGGTGGGTGTGACGGGGGCGCTGGCGGTGAGCCGGTCGGATTTCACCGGTAGGAGCCGTCCCACATCTCCACGTCGGCCCACTCCCCGTCGTCGTACTCACCGATGTCGTCCGTCTCGTCGGCCCGGCCCTCTTCCTCCAGCTCGTCCAGGGCCATCTCCGCGTACTTGTCCTCGTGGGGGTCGTACGGCTCGCGGGCCTCGTCTGCCATGTCCGCCCAGTACGCCGCCTCCTGGTCTGCCTCCCAGTCGGCAAGCTCGGCCGGGGTGAGGGATGCCAGCCACGCCTCGTGCTGAGCCCGGCGGGCTTCGTCGGCAGCGGCGTGGTGGCCCTGCCAGATGTGCGCGGGCAGGTGGGGTTCGGGTGAACACCACGACCAGGTGCCGTCGAGCAGGTGATGGTCGGCGGGTCGGGCGCACCGGCCGCCGTCGATGGGATGCGCCAAGCCGTTGCAGAGCAAGACGAGTTCCTTCGAGGGCCGCGGCGTCGTACGGGGTGCGCGGCGCAGCTCGGCGAGGACGTCGGGGAAGCGGCGGCCGCTGGTTCGGGCGATCTGGCGGGCTTGGCGCTTGAGGTGGTCGCTGCCGGATTTGGTCACGGTCGTCTCCACAGCGGGATCCCACGCTTCCCGCCGGACGTCGCGTGCATGGGCGCAGCCGGACAGACGGGTGTTCCAGATGGTGCTGCGCGGGACCCGATCTCGGTCCTTGTCCGGCGGCGCTGTCCCGGTGCGGCGTGGGCGCGGGGGCAGCAGCGGAAACGGCGGTTCGCGGCATGCCGTGTCTACGGGATCAACCGTACTGGGTGCCACTGACAATGGGGGCACGACAGCCGTGATGGAGCCGCCGGGCGTGCGCTTCCACGGTGGCGGAGATGGTCAAGGGCGTCGGTCTCACCCGGAAGGGAGTCCGCGTGGCCGTAACATCCTTGCCCTGTACGCATGCAGGACACGGGCACCTCGGGGAACTGGGCATGACCAGCACCAACAGTACGCGGACGGCAGCCGGAGCACCGGCGCGGACACTGGCGGGACGAAACCGGGCGGCGAAGGTCAGTGTGTTCTTCACGCTGAGTGGAGTCGGGTTCTTGGCGAGCTTCGCCACCGGCATCGCCTGGATCAACCCTGGCATCTTCGTCGGCCTGGCCGCACTGTGCGCCTTGATCGCCATCCCTGCCGGGCACGTAGGCCGCTTCCGGGGACGCCGGATGGACGGCGAAGGCCGCGGGCTGGCCTTGGCCAGCATCCTGGCAGGCTGGCTGGTGCTGTTCCTCTGCTTGCTCGCGGTGCTGGCCTTCGTGGGACTCGTCGCCGGACTCGCCGTGCTCACCGAGCACGCCTGACGACTTGCCCCGCTCGGCCGGACAGGCCGGCGATGCGCCCTCCTGCACCGACGTCAGGGCCCGCCTGCGCGTCTCCCGAAGACGCGGTCGTCCACGCACCAGGCCGGGCGTGGCCCTGGCGGACCAGGCCTGCTCATCCGCGCGATTCGCGACCACCTGCGCTAGCGCGGCATCCGGGCGCCTATGAGGCCGACTACGGCCGCGCCGGAGGGATCGGCCAGGAGCCGCGTCACCCCCCACCCTCGCCGGCAGCTGCCTCCAAACGCCCTCGTTGCTACCGCGGTTCGCCTCGCCGCCTGTGCACGGGCCTGGCCTGAGAGCCTGCGAGATACGACGGCTACGCGTGGGGCCGAGACGATCAGGGACTGCCTGTAGCGTGCCTGCCGAAGGAATCAGGCAGCCCAAACCAGCAGCACAGGAGAGACAATGCCAGGTGGCATACACAGCAGCGTGACTGCACCGGCGGGTGGGGCGGAGGAGCCTCCCGTCGAGGCCGTGCCACCGTGGAAGTCGGTGCGGCGTACTCTCGCGGTGGTGTTTTCCTGCTGGGCGACCGGCGCTGGCACTGCCGGCCTCGCCTACCTGACGTTGGGGTCGGAATGGATACCCATCACTGTCGGGGTAGTGCTGTGCCTCGCCTTCGCCGTGGCACTGATTTTGCTCCACCAAGCCCTGTGGCTGACGGTCCTGTCGTCTGTACCGGCGCTCTTCGTCCTCGTCGGGGCCGTGCAGTACGCGCCCGAGGCGGCACTGGAACTGCGCGGTGTACGGGAACGTGTCGTCATCGTGGCTGACAGCGCGGCCGGAACGTCCAGTGACAACCACCGCTTCACCCTCCGGACCACAGACGGAGACGAGCTGGAGGAGAAGCTGGTCTACAACGGCGACGCGTGGGCCCCGAAGGTGGGTGACCAGCTCGACGTCATGCGTGATCCAGAGGGAGCTGTACCCATGGAGCAGGCGGATGACGTGGACGCTGCGGGTCGGCTGGAGGGCCTGATTGCCGGCACGGTGGGCTGGACTCTGATCGCGGTATTGGCGGGCTGGCGCGGCCATGTCCGCCGGCGCCGGGGCCGTGGCGAGTCCTTGCTGCTCCGACTCGCGTGGTGACGGTGGCGCAGGGCCGGGCTGTCGACAGTGTCGTGGACGCCCCGGAGCGGGGCCGTTGGCCGTCGTCGAGGGCGCCGCGACTTCATAGTGTCGGCCCCCCCGGGTGGGGGGGGAGGCAGCCACCATGCGTGCGGTTCACACGGTGGCGGTGGTGATCCGGTCCGCGATCCAGGCCGGGACTTCGACGATGGGGACGTCCCGGCTGCGTGCTGAGAGGTCCGCGCGGGAGCGGGATTCGTCCGTAGCGCAGACCAGGGCCCGGCTGGGCGATACCGTGGGAACACACGCCACATGACGCCCCGGGAGCCCTCGATGAGCCAGGAGCCGGCCGCCGCGCCCGAACGCCAGCCGCTCGATGAGACCGCCGCCGCTTCGGCCCGCCAGTACGCGGCCGACCAGCGCGCGCGGGTCGACGTTCTCGCCACTGTGCTGGAGGACATCGCCGCCAACGGCTACCCCTCCCCCGAGTCCGGCGTGCTGTGGGAGGTCGCCCGCGACAGCCACCTCGCCCCGTCTCGCCGGTGAGGAGCCCCGTGTCGCCTGAGCACGGCGCGCGGCGCTCCCAGGTCATCCTGGTGGAGCCCGCGCTCACCCAGCTCGCGAAACTGACCGCGTCCGAGACGCACCGTCTGGACCGCGCGATCGTCGCGATCAGCGTCAACCCGAACCTCGGCGCCCAGGTGCCCGGCACCCTGCTGCGCGACTACGCCGACGAGATCGACGGCGTACGGGTCATCTACTACGTGACCGCCCTGGGATCACACGTTATCTGGGGTTCGCAGGGCGTTTATGCAGGTGAAAGCCATGTAGCTGCGCGAGGGACGTTAGGCACGGGTCCTCGTACTGGAGATTAAGTTGCCAGACGCGCGTCGCCCCAGACCCCGTAGCAGTAGCTGCTGATGTCCGTCGGCGAGACGTAAGTGACCTGTATTTTCAAGCGCAGCACGCGTGAGATATCCAGCTTCAGATCGCGTGCTTCGCCAAGAGACACTGTCGCATCGCTGATCTGTTTTCCATCGGCGAATGCTTCGAATCTCAGTTGACATCCGGTTGGGGCATCATCTCGAAGACCGATCGTGACCTCGAATGTCCGCCAGGGGCGCGCTAGGTTGTACTCGGCATCATTCTCGGGTATGTAGCCCTTATCTACGCGAAGAAATATGCTGTGGGCGTAGTTTTGGCCGTTGACTTCCGCAGATCCGGTATCTGCTCCGCTTGAAGAACTCAACGGTTGTAGGTCGCTGAGATACTGAGTCCCCGTCGTTGGGCTGGCAGACCCGCTTTCAGACTCCGTGGGAGCGGTCGTGAGCGAGGAACTACTTTGCGCCTTGGGGGAGGAACTGGTCTGCTGCGTTCTCGTTGTCTCCGGTGACGACTTAGGGGCCGTCGATGAGTCTCCAGAGTCGCAAGAAGTCGCCAAGAAGATCACTGATGCGGTGGCGGCAGAGATTGCAGCCAGAGCGGTCCTATGAAGGTTCCGCAAACGGTAGTGGCGGCCCTTAACGGTCATCCGGAGACACCTCCGCTTGGCTGGGTGACCGTGCGGAAACTGCCTCGGAACTGAGAGATCGCCTGTTACCGAAATCATTCTGTTCTCTAATGGTGTGCACGTCGGCACCTATCCGGAAGAGCACCATCGTAAGTTCGAGGGCAATTCGACACAGGAGGAGCCACAGCAACGCCACTATCGGGCCGATGATGAGCAGTAGCAGGCCGCCGCCCGCCGAGATACTGAATCCCAAAATGACGTAGAAGAGCCAGGTGATCGCAATGATGATCGTGGCCACCACATAAACGGACTTGATGACCCGAGGCGTGACGAAGGTAGTAAATCCGTAGTCGAACAACCCCGCGAAGAAGCCCTTCGTCGGGGTTGACGGCAGGTCAGGGTGCTGCGGTGCAGGGCCGAAGCGTGGCGGGGGCCCAGGGGGCATCCCGGATCGCGGCCGGTGACCACATTCTGGGCACGCCTGGTCAGTGGACGTCCTCAGGGTGCCGCAACTGGGGCAGTGAGTCCTGTCTGACATGATCCGCATGCTCCTCGCGTCGGCGGGCCAGTCGAAGTCGCCGGATGGCCTACCTAGTGTGACGTAACCTACGAAGCTTTCACGGATGGCAAAATCAATGCTCTCGCTAAGAGGTTTCGATTGGGGAACTGAGCCAGAAGAGTTCGGCGTGCAGTCACTACCCTGACCGCCCTTATCGCGCCTGCCCGTTGATCCTCGGTTCCGTCGTTATCGTCGACACGTCAAGGGGTCGCTGTGGCAACCTCTTCCAATGTGCAGGCAGCCAACGCATCTGTCAGCCAAATTTCGGCTTCATGCTCGGTGAGTTGATAAGAGTCTGGATCTGTCCACTCTGCTATCAATTCTTCCCATGTCGCCCCCCTGTTGTTGTATTTATCGCATATGTCATTTGCCTCCACCGAGATGAATTGGTCATCCCAGTCTTGCGCAGAGGCAACGTCGTTTCGCACCGTCCAATAGAAATCGTCGATGGTCGAGAATGAAGGCGACGGTGAAGACGTCGTCTCTTCATCGGGGATTGCCGTCTCCGTTGCTGTCTCTGTCGCCTTTTTTGTTGCTGTCTCTGTCCTGGTGATGGTGGAGGCGGGCGCCTTCGCGTTTCCGCCTGTGTTGCCACAAGAAATCAGGAGAACGAGCACGCCAGACAATGCCAAAAATGCGATAACTAGGCGGCCTCTCATCATTCTGACCCACCTCCCAGGACAACCTAGCGAATGCCGCCAACTGAGGCTCGCAGACGGTTAGCAGCGTGTTGGCCAACTTCATTCCAGGTCATCACAGCTCTAGAGTTGATGCACCTTGGCGTGGCTCAGCGCTCCTGTACTCACCCGTGAGGCGCCGCTGCCTGGTCCGTCCAGGACGTAAACAGCGGCACCGCTCCTGCCCTCCCAGGACCCGAGGAACCCCGGCGCACCCGACCAGCGCGTCGGCCCCGGTCATGCCTGGCCCAGCGACCGGCCATCGAAGCCACCGCATCACCGCGATCGGACCCGCTCAGCCACCTCAAACGAAACGGCGAGGCTGGGCACGGTTCTCGTTGCGGATCATGCGGCGGAGGCTGACGAGCCCAGCTTCGGCCAGCAACTCGGCAAACTGCTCCGCCGGCCAGCAGGATCTGTGCGGCCAGGTCGCAGAGATCCTCGACTGATGCCGTGGTCAGATCCCCGAACGGGGCCGGCGGATGCTTGGGCCGCGGCGCCGGCGCCGCCTCAAGGGTGGCCCCTTGGAACCCGGGCCGCCCCGCCTCGCGGCTGCTGTCGCGGGGCTGCGGCCGCCGGTTGCGGGCCGTGTAGGTCTCGACTGTGGTGCGGTTAACCACCGAACACCGCCTTGAAGTCGTCGGGGTCGTAGCCGGGTGCGATGGTCCGCTCGACGCGCGGCCGGTTGTAGTGCTGCTGAAGGGCGTCGAAGAGGTCCTCAACCCGGGCGTTCAGGTAGCGGCCTGTGGTCGCCAGATCGGTGTGCCGCAGAATCGCCCGGACTTGGGAGAGTGTCAGGTTCGGATCGTTCGCCATCCGGGTCGCGGCGGTGTGCCGCAGATCGTGCAGCGTCCAGTTCGTGCGGAGCCTGTCGTTGACCCGCTGGATCACCCGGCGCATCGCCCAGTAGGTCAGCGGCCGGTCCGGGGCCCGGCGGGTGCGAAAGACCGGCTCGCCGGCCTGCGGAAGCCCTATGTGGTCGAGGTAGGCCGCCAGGACCGTTAGGGCCTGCGGGCTGACCGGGACGGGTTCGCGGTCATCCGTGCCCTTGGTGACGACCCGGATCAGCTGCTTGGCCCAGTTGATGTCCCCGGGCGTGACGCCGAGGAGCTCGCTCGCCCGCGATCCGCTGGAGACGTAGAGCAGAACAGCCGCCCGGTCTCGGTCGCAGGTCAGAGCCGCGAAGAACTCGCCCCACATCCCGTCAGGAATCGAGCGGGGGTCGGATCTGCGGACCCGCTGTCGGAGCCGGGCCGCCGGAACTGCGGGATCACTTCGTCCGGAGCCCGGTGGGCCAGGGCACGGCGCTGTGCCCTGGACTCCGGTACCGGGTTGAGAAGCGGACCGCGGTTGTAGTGCCGGTGGTAGGCGTAAAAGCCGCTGATCACGGTCAGGCAGTGGTTGATCGTGGAAGGGGCGTAGCCGGCCTTGAGGTAGGGCTTGCCGGTGCGCGGGTTGACCGAGCCCGGCTGCGGCGCATTGGCGCTTCGGCGGTGACGCTGGGGGTTCGGGGCGACGCGGAGCCAGCCTACGAGGGCTGAGGCTTCGGCCTCGGTCGCCTGGTCCCAGCCGATGCCCAGGAACCACAGCAGCCGGTGCCAGCGAAGGAGGTCATGGGCATAGCTCTTGGCGGTTGCCGGACGGTTGTCGTCCAGGATCAAGCTGCGGAGGTACGGAACGACGGGAGCAACGACAGTGCCTTCACCGTCGACAACCGCGTACCAGGGAATCGTCTCCAGCTCGATGACCGAACCGACACGGGGTACATCTGCCCGGCCTTCGATCAACTCGTGACGCAGGTCTAACAACAGGAGTTTCCTTCAGACGGCGATCAGCCGCCCCGGATCGGAGCGACTGGTGCAGTTAACACACCAGATCCGGCCGGCCTTGTACACGGAGGTGGCCCGCTTGGCGACGATGCCCTCGATGCCCTGCTCCGGGAGTTGTTGGTACCAGGTCATGGCCACTGTGGGGTCGTCGGTCATCGGCACCAACTGGAGCGGCGGCTGTACGCCGTACTCTTGGAGCAGGTCAAAGAGCAAAGCGGCCGCGACGCTCGCCGAGTACGGCCTGCACACCGTCGGCGACGTCGCCGACGTCCCGCAGCCCACACTGCAGCGCCTACTCGGCGCCCGCGCCGGCCGCGCCCTCCACAAGCACGCCCACGGCCGCGACACCACCATCGTCGACCCCACCCCGGCACCGGCGAGCCTCAGCACGGAGCACCGCTTTGCCCGCGACGAACTCGACCCGGCCGCCCACCGGCGCGTCCTCCTCGCCCTCGCCGACGACCTCGGCGCCCGCCTGCGCGCCTCCGGCCAGATCGCCACGGGCGTGACCTGCACGATCCACTACGCCGACCTCAGTGCCACCCGCCGCAGCCGGACCCTGCCCGAAGCCACCCAGCACACCGTCCTCCTGGCCCGGGCCGCCTATGCGGTGTACGACTCCCTCGGTCTCCAGCGCGCCCGGGTCCGCAGCATCGCTCTGCGTGCCGATGCCCTTCGCCCCGCCGACCGGGCCACCCGGCAGCTCACCCTCGACGCGGGCGACGACAAACCCCTCGCGATCGAAGCCGTCGCCGACCGCGCCCGCGCCCGCTACGGGCGTCAAGTGCTCTACCCCGCCGCCTTCGCCATCAGCTCCCGTCCCCCGTCAGCCCGGCAGTGGGACCGAGGCGATCGCCCAGACGACGCGCGTGGACGTCGTGCGACATAAGCGCGACAGACCAAGGGATGGTGGGCATCCCCAGCGCTGCTCCCGCGCCGACTACCTGCAGGTCGCCGACAACCAAGCTCGAAGTCCTCACCGGGCGCGGGCTCGTCAGGCCAGAGGAAGCTGCCCGAGCGGCCGACCACGATCAGCCTGAGCCTCCAGCACAGCGGCCACGTCCGGCCCCCTGGTGAAGGTGGGGCCGTCCCAGTACGCCGGGACCGCCACGGGCGTGAGGCGCACCTCGGTGCCGTGGACGCGCGCGGAGTCGAAGAGGGTCTGCAGCATCTGCATGCCCGCCAGGTCGAGCGCACCGAGACGGGCATGCCACGTCTGGGTCTTCGGGTCGTACGAGGCGATTTGGCGGAGCCTGTCGAGTTGTTCCTGCCATTGAGGATCGGCGGCCGGAGCTGTCCGGATGGTGGCCTCCAACACCCATGAGCGAATAGGGGAGTTCGGCGAACTGGTCATACAGGGAACGGTAGGCGTCGACACTGACAACTCACCCGCCCAGGTGAATCCGGAGTCTGAACAGAACCCCGGCCGTCCACGAACACGTACTGACAGGCGTGGACCCGATCCGAGAAGCGCACCTGTCCGAGCCCGGCTTGCTCGTCATCGACGTGGCGGGCCGTGACGATGCCACCGTCTTCGCCTTCCAGGCCGCGATCGCCCGCCTGTGGGGCACCTCGACCGCCGAGCACACCACCCGGGACGTCGGCCAGCCCGGTGTTCGGCTGCGGATGTACACCGATCTGCGGCAGGTCCTCGAGGAGGGCGCCCCGACGGAGCCGGAGCCGACGGCCACGTAGAAAGGCGTGGTCCGCCACCACGGGGGGAGTGGCGGACCACGCCTGCGTCCACGGTGCCACACCCTTCCCCAGCGTGCCCGGTAGGCGGGTGAAGTCACCGTAGAAGAAACGGCGACACCACACTCGGCGGCGCTGCCGGCCGGGTCGTTCAGAGCACGCGCAGGACGCCGACGACCTTGCCGAGAATCTGCGCCTGGTCGCCGGGGATCGGCTGGTAGGCCGGGTTGCGGGGCATGAGCCACACCCGCCCGTCCTGCCGACGCAGCACCTTGACGGTGGCCTCGTCCTCCAGGAGCGCGGCGACGATGTCTCCGTGGTCGGCGCTGTCCTGGCGGCGGACGGTCACGATGTCGCCGTCGCAGATCGACGCGTCGATCATCGAGTCGCCGGACACCGGAAACCGACGGGTTCTTCGAATCTCGGAGGACTCAGCCTGGGAACCCGAGGCGACTCCTTCACTATGGCGTTGAGTCTGGCGTGGGTTCGCCTGGATGTCTGGGCGGATCTTCCGCCCGGCCGCAGCGTCGGCCTGGTGCGGGGCGAGGACATCGAAACGGGGGTGGCGGCCACCGGGCTCGGCGGTGAAAGAGCCGCGACCGAGGCACCTCGTGGGCCGCGGCATGCGGCCGGATGATCTGCCGTCCCTGCGACACTCACTAGTCCTTGTCCGGTCGCCGGTGCCGGTATGACGGTTGCCCCCCTGATACAAACTCTGGGGCCAAGAGGAGGAGATCGCGAGTAGCTGTGGCCTCTTCTGTACGGTCGAGCGCGTCGAGGACGTCGGCTTGCGCGAGTATTGCTTCCCGTAGGTGGCCGGCGTACGGATGGGGCATTGCCCGAGCCAGGCCACGAAAGATCTCCACCGACTCAACCGCGGATTCCAGGGCCGCGGGCAGCCCCGCCTTTCCCCTCGCCCGCCACAGGATGCCGCTGAGGTTCCGTAGTGCCATAGCGAAGTCGGGGTTGTAGACCTCAGGGCTGGCTTCGACCAGCTGACGGTACAGGTCGGCCGCTTCCTGAGCCGAGGCCAGAGCGTCTTCCCAAAGCTCCATCCCTGCAAGGCAGCCAGCAAGATTACTCAGCGCCGTTGCCAGCTTGGGTTCGTGGGCAGCTGGGCTGGCTTCGGCCAGCTGCCGCCGAATAGCCAGGGCTTCCCTGGCGGGAGCAAGCGCCTCCTCTTGCTGGCCTATCTGTGACAGACAGATGGCGACGTTGGTTAGTGTCATAGCGAGGTCGGGTTCGTAGGCAGTCGGGTTGGCCTCAGCCAACCGCCGATATATGTCGGCCGATTCCTGCGTCGGGGATAGAGCCTCCTCCAGCCGATTGATTCGGGACAGGCTGCCGCCAAGATGGTTCAGAGTCATGGCGAGGTCGGGTTCGTAGGCGGCCGGGTTGGCTTCGGCCAGCTGTCGGCAGATGGTCACGGCCTCCCTGGCCGGTACCAATGCCTCCTCCAACTGTCCCAGCTTCGACTGCAAAGCACCGAGGTTGGCTAGCGCCGAGATGACTTCGGGTGCATATACGGCTGGATTTGCAGTGATGAGGCGCTGATAGAGGTCGACCGCCTCCCGAGTCCGGGTCAATGCCTCTTCTTGCTGCCCCGTTTCCGCAAGGTGAGCGCCGAGGTTGGTGAGTGACGAGGCAAGGGGAGGTTCGTAGGTGTCCGAATCGACTGCTACCAGTCGCTGCAGGATCGTCACCGCCTCCAGGGTCGCGGCCAAGGCTTCCTCCCGCTGCCCAACTTTCGACAAGTAGGCACCGAGATTGTGTAGTGCCATGGCAAGGTCGGGCTCATGGGCCCTTGGGTTCGCAGCAGCGAGGTATCGCCAGTTGCGCAGAGCATCCAGGGCAGTGGCAACAGCTTCCTGGTGCAGGCCGGCGTAGTGCAGTCGGCTGGCCAGACGGTCTCGGACGCTCGCGTGCTCAAGAGGGGCTTGGGTGTGAGTGAGGCGGTGTTTGGCCAGGTGGTAGGCAACGACGGCGGATCCGGGATCGAGGTCAGTGTGCCGGCCTTCCGGCAGATGCGGCTCGATGGCTTTCAACACCTGCACGTCCAGTCCCGGCAGATCAGCTAGCTCAGCCAGGGCTGCCCCCCCGGCCTGCACCGCCAATTGTGGGTGCTTGGTCAGAAGCGGGACGAGCTGCCGGGTAGCCACATGGGGCCATCTGTTTGCAGCCGAAATCAGGGCTGTCAGTGCGGTCCGAGGCCAGGCAGATGTCGCGGCATCCGGGGAGGCCGGGCTGAGGAGCGCGAGAAGGCGTCGTGGGACGTCAACGGACCACGGATCAGGGGCGTAGCCTCGGACAGTGTGCCCAGGGACTGAGAGGGCGAGAAAGTCCTCGGCAAGTCGATCCGGGTACAGCGGTTCCAAAACGGTGGCGACATCTCCGATGGTGGCTGGTGGCGGGTAGGGAACGGCATGGTCTTTGAGGATGCGGTCACCGGGTTCGGTGCTGGCGATACTGACCCGGGTGACGGCTTCCAGGCCGTCGGCGTAAGGCTGTGCCCCCGTCAGGGCGGCGGTATAGGCGACTTGCCCCAGAGCATCGGCGGTGACGTGGACACGCCCGTTGGCATGGAGTTTTTCCCAGTAGGAGCGTTCGCGGGTCAGCAGGTACGCAGAGGCCTCTGCCGGTGTGCCCAGGGCCGGCCTGGTTACGCCTTCCTCGCCTTGCCGTCTGCGGTAATAAGCGTCGACGGTCGCCAGGGCTGCCATGTGCACGGCCAGGACCTGCCGAAACTCGGGATTCTCCGCCGCCTCCGGTGGTGGCTCAAGCTCACCGACGCGTGGGATGTCCAGTACGTCGGCGAAGCGGTCACGGGCTGTAGCGAACAGTTCCGCGGGGCTGATGTCAGGGTCATCTGCCAGCGCGTGCAGGGCCAGCTCGGCGGTCTCGATATCCATGTGGTCCAGATCGTTGGAGAGGGTCTGCCACCACACTCCGGCCGGACGTGCGATCAGAAGCACCCGGGCCCGGCCTGCCTGTCGCGTTGCATCGGCGCACAGTTCCAGCAGGTCGGACGTGGGCCAACGCTCTGCGTAGTCGACCAACATAAGGACCCCGGCTCGGTTGGCTGGCTCGTCGGCCCCGCCGGGTGATTGGGCAGGCCCGACATCCGGATCAGAGGAGTGCCGGGCCTGCAGTGCCTGCCAGCCCAGGTCGCGGCTGGCCTGGGCAACCTGGGCGGCCAGTCGGGTCTTGCCCTGGCCGCCGGAACCGTGGAGCAACAGCACGGACACGGGGTCGCTGCTGTCCCGCCAGGCCGCCAAGTCCTGGAGTTCGGTGTGGCGGCCGATGAAGTCAACCACTGTGTAGCGGTCCTGCAGGAGGCGGGCGGGCTGGTTGCGGGCGCGTTTGACCGAGATCGTTGGCCTGGCTCGCGGGAAGTCGTGCACGCGGTACAGAGGTCTCTCGCCACTGGGGGCGTGCACCGATACGTCCCCGGTCACATTGGTGACTTGCACTACCGACCCGTAGACCACTGAGTCGGACACCCACTGGCCGCGCCTGCGCCAAGCGCCGGTGCCGCTCATTCCTCGATCTCCACATCGCCGCCGGTGTCCCGGACCTGGTCCACTGGGCCGCCGGTAGCCGTATCGCGCACCGACTGCCCACCCTCGCTCGGTGAGGTGGTAGGCGACGTCGTGCCCGCAGGCAGCGCCGGAGGCGGTCCGGCGGGGTTCCCACTCCGCCTGATCTTCACGCTGCCATCGGTGTCGGCGATCTGGGCGATGCCTCCGCCGATACTTGAGGACTGCACCACCTGCCCGCTGCTGGACCGGGCCTGGCGCCGCAGTCCTGCCACGGACACTGCCAGCCCGGCCAATGCCACGAACAGGGCGATCACGCTGGCCACCTTGTCCGCGTCGTCCAGACCTACCGCGATCAAGTACCCCGCCAGCGCCCCAACGGCGAGTACGGCAATCGTGCCGCCAACCCACGCCTGGGTCTTTCCTGACATACCTCAATAATCTCCCTGTCACCCAGATATGTCCTGATCACCCACTCGTCTTGCAGAGCACACATCCAGCACCAACAGTGCCATCGGGCGGGTCGCCCGCCGCAGCTGAGGACGTCATTTAGATCGCGGCCAAGGTGCTGTGGATGCCGACGTGACGCCCCGCTGGCGGGCGTGTGCGGGCCGGAACGGTGGAGTCGTGCGTCTAGTTGATCCCCTACACCACGATCTCGTAGCGGAGCGTGGTGTCTGGGCGGGTTCCCACCGGCCCTTACGGGGCGACGGGGCCGTGCTTCTTGTCCGGGTGGGCCGACAGCACGTAGCGGGTGGCAGAGAGGTTGGACAGGCCGAAAAGGTCCATCAGCCGGACGGGGTCTGCGCTGTGGCGCGCCTCGTCGACGATTCGGTCCACGCGCAGGCGTCCGGCCGGCAGGCCGACTCGTTGGAAGAGCTGCTGGACCACGCCGGCGCTGATGGGCGGGCCGGAGTCGTCGACGGCGGTCCTCGATGTGCTTCTTGGTGATCTCGCGAGGATCGGTGAGCCCGTCGCCGATCCATGCTTCGAGGATGTCCAGGATGGCGGCCACGTAGTTCTCGACGGTCTTGGGGCTGCGGGCCCGGCTGGTGGTGCTGCCCTGGCCGAGGAGTACGTCGATGAAGGTGTGCACGGCTGCGGCGAAGGCCGGGTGAGTGATGGCGGTGGCGTGGTGCCGGGCGCGGGCGATGCGCGGGTCGCTGGGCGGTTGGGCGTCGAGTAGGCCTCGTAGGCGGAGGTAATTGATGACGCGGGCGCCTTGGAGGTTCGGGTATGTGGAGGCCAGGGCCCGGATGTCGCTCTCCCGGATGGGAAGGTCAGCACCGAGGTGTCCGGTCACGATGCGCAGGGTTCGGATGCTGCCGCTGAAGGAGTCGGTGTTCCATCCGCGGCCGCGCATGTACGCGGTGAAGTCAGAAACCAGGTTGGCCGCCGTCGGGGTGAGGGCGGGCGGGCTGCTGGTGTCCAGGCGGGGCCAGTCTCGGGGCGGGGTCGGGAAGAGCTCCATCTGGGTGGGGTTGAGCAGGTGCTCGGACGGTCGGCGTGCGGTCTCGGCCCCGGCGCGGGCGCGGCGACGTTTGAGGGCGAAGCGGCCTTGGGGCGCTGCGGTGCCGGGCAGCAGGCGTCCGACGGCCAGTCCGGCGGCGTGGGGGCGGGCGAACCACAGCTGGTCGCCGTTCTTCATCGCGATCTGGGCGGTGTCGACCTCGGTTTCGGCGACGATGATCCGGCACATGCGGCACATCCCGCCGCTGAGCATCAGGGTGCGGTGGCAGCGGTCGCACTCGGCTTCGTTGCCCCCGCGTTTGCGGATCTCGTAGCACCAGCTGGTACACGGCACACACAGGACTCGGCGGTCGTTCGCCCAGGCTAGACAGTGCGTGCACTGTCCCCGCAGCTCAGGGTCTCGTTGTCCGCGACGAGGTCCGGTACCGCGCGGCGGAGCCAGCCGGCGCGGCGGAGGTGGTGCGAGGAGACCGGCACGATCGAGGGCCTTCCCGAGGATCGGGCCGTTGTGCAGGAGGTCCTTCAGGGCCTCGGCGGCGACCTGGTGCCGGTCGGGGTCGCGCGCGGCCAGCGCCAGGCGGGCGAAGCCTTCCAGCCGCCAGATCCACATGGTCCGGGCGCGTACCCGGCGCTCGTCCGCCAGTTGCTGCAGTTGCTCGGAGACAGCCTCGAACCCGGGGATGCTCCGGTCGCCGATGCGGGCAGCATGGGTGCGGGCGAACCGGCGGGCCGGGGTCGGGAAGAGCCCCAGTTGCCCAGGCACCTGAACAGGGCAGATCCGGGGATCGTCCCGGACCTGCTCGGGAAGCCGGGCCCGTAACCACGCGGGGATGGCCGCTCGCCGCCCGGATTTGGCCTGGGGCATCCGCACCGGCCTCGCCTCGGGCAGGGCGATCCCCTCGATGGCCAGAGTGAGCTGACGCGGTCGGCCCGGCGCGAGGGCTTCGTCGTGGAGCTCGCCCCAGGCCCAGGTGTCGTCCTCACCGAGGCGGACCGCCAGCAGGCAAGGCGCACACACGCCCGCCCGCGTCACCGGCGCGGTCCAGGCGCAACGGCGGCACGGAGCCTCGCTCCAGCCGTCTCTGCCCGAGGACACGCGGATCCACGCCCTCGCGCACCTAGGGCACATGGCGTTCCCATTCACCGCTCCCCAGCTCGCGCATGTCTCGCACGACCCGAGCATTCGGAATCCCCTGATCACGATCGACCGGGTCAGTTCGGCGGCAGCGAACGCCGGGCCCCGCCGCTGCCAGGCCGCGGAATCGGACGTGCGGGCCCGCTCTCGCCGACGGCGCGCTGCTCGGTCTCCGGGCGTCCCTCCGCCGCCGCCACTGGCTCGGCTTCCATCAGGTCCGCGATCGTGCACTGGAGGGCGGCGCAGATCATGTCCAATTCCTCCAGCCGGACGGTGACCGGCTTGCCCGACCACAGCGCGGCCACCTTGCTCAGGGACGGGGTGAACCCCACCTCCCGGAAGGCCGCCTGCAGTTGGGTCGGGCGCCAGATGTCGCGCTTGGCCGCGGCCCAGCGCAGGTTCCACTTCAAGGGATCACGCCTCCGTGCTCAGCCGGCGAACCGCCCGCCGGGAAGACTCCAGGCTCGCCCGCTCCGGGTCGCCCTTCGCGGTCGCGAGATAGCCGACCGTGGTGGATGCCCAGACATGGCCGAGCAAGACCTGCACGTCCCACAACGGCATCCCCGCCTCATAGTTGTGGGTCGCGCAGGCGTGCCGCAGGAGATGCGGAAAGAGCTCGCTTACCGGGCCCCGCAGATGCTCGTGCGAGGCCAGCTTCAGCGCGCGCCGGAACGTGTCGGGCACCACCGGCGGGGCGAGCAGTCCCTCCATGCCGGCCAGCGACTTCGCCAGCCGCTCGGAGGGGAACAGCGGCGCCCGCGGGTCGGAGGGGTCATCGGGAAACTCGCCCCGCACCTCCTCGACGTACCACCACAAGAGCGCGCGGCCCTCTTCGAAGAGAAAGGCTTCGCGGTCCCGCGGGCCGGAGCCGCCGGCGCCCTTGCCGTGAACCAGGAACCGGCCCCACTGGCCGTTTTCCCAGTGCACGTCTCCGAGCTGCACCTGGCACAGCTCCGCCGCCCGGACCCCGGAGATGTACGTCAGCTTCGACATCACGTAGTTGCGGACCGCCACCGGGTACTTCCGCGCCCGCGGCAGCGCCTCCCGCCACGCGGCGAAGAACTCCTTCGTCGCCCGGGCCGACGGCGGGATCCGAAGCCCGAAATCCCCGCGGTGGACCGGCCGGTTGAACGCGTCGACGGGTGACTCGACCACCGCGCCGAACCGGCGGTGGATCTCGCCGGCGTACCGTTGTTCGAGGAAGGCGTAGTAGAGGTCGATCCGGTTGATCTTCGACCGGATCGTCGTGTGCCGCGGCCGCTTGCCCGGGCCCGCGAAGTACTTGTCCAGTTGCCGCGAGGTCAGGTGCCACGGCATGACGTCGTAGTACGAGCAGATCTCCAGCACCGGCTGGACCAACGACTCCAGCGTGCGCGGTGACAGGCCCGCGACGTCCCGAGCCCACAGGTACTCGGCAAGGGAGTCCTGGAAGAGCGCCCGCTCGGCTTCCACGGACGCGGTCGCAGCGGTCTGTCGCTGGAGCGTCAGGACGTCGGCCAGGCCCGGCTCCGGCGGCACTTGCTCGCCAGGCCGGTCCTTCACAGCTACGTCGCCGCCCGTGATGAGGGCGAAGCGACGAGTCCCGGAATCCGTCACAAGGAAGCAAATTACGGAGAGAACTCCTGGAATCTGCGAGGAATCGTCAGATCCCCACACGATCGAGTGAGGCGTCTACCCGCGCCTTCGACCTGCATGAACAGCCACAACTCCCGCACGGGGCAGCGGAGCGAACCCGTCGGCGCCCAGTTTAAGGGCGAACAGCTCGCCCTCGCCCATTACCTGGCGGAGCATGCAGACAGGTGGGCACCTGTCCCAACGACCGCACCATTGCCACGCCGCTCTTCCCCGCCACGGCCGGTATCCTCGCACGCCGCTCCTCTCGAGCAACACGACCAAGACGCGTGCTGATGAACACCCGGGCGTGCGTCAGGTCCTGCCGCGACCGCGCTGCAGATCGACGGCTACCTCGCCGGGCCCACGGCCGCGCCGATGACCGTGGTCACCTAGTGCGCTGGCGGGCGCCCCCGGGCCGCCTCCGCCTCGCGGGAGGCCTGAGCCCGCCCCGGTCGCGGTCCAGGACCGCTGAACAGTGCGCACTCCAGCAGGTCGGGAGTCGCATCAGAGGGCCAGGCTTCCGTGCTGGCGATCTGCCGGGCGGCTGCATGCATGAAGGAGAGATAGACGCCGTACCGGTGGGACGTCCAGTCCCATTCAGCCCAGACCCAGGCCGCCACCGTGCCGTCGGGATCCAGACCGGTCTCACGGCCGACGGCGGCTGCCAGCGGGCGCAGGCTGAGGGAGAGCACCCTATCGAGGATGAGCGGCTGCAGGCCCGGCACGGCGTGCAGTGCCTGGCCCGCGAAGTACAGGAACTTGGTGAAGAAGGACGGGCCGAATTCGGGAACCGCCTTGTGGAGCACCATGTAGGCCTCCTTTGCGCCCTGCTCGCGCAGGGCCGTGACCGAGGCGGCGAGAGCCGCGTCCAGATTCTCGGCCGCCAGGATCTTCTGCAAGGTCGAAGGGCCGCTGCCGCCGGGTGTGCCGCTCTTGCCCTTGCCCCACACGTAGGTGGCGACCAGGGCCTCCGTGAATGCCTCACGCCGCAGCGCGTCGGCGACCATCCCGGTCACCTCCGCGCGGCTGACACGGGCATCACCGGCGTGGGAGGCGGGTGCAAGGCCCGCGGGCCACGGAGCGATCGACGCCCACCGCGCCGGGACGTAGACGACTGCGTGGGCGCCGGGCGTCCCGTCCGGGTACGTCGGCTCGTTCTTCGCCCACCAGCGGCCCAGCGCCGTCAACGCCTCCTCGGGCAGCAGGCGCACCGCCATCTCCTGGTCCACCGCGTCCGCCCGGCCCTGTCTGTCCACGCCGCCTCCTCCACCTGGACACAACCTTGCCCATCTCACCAGCTCCGGTGCGTGGGCTGCCTCTGTCCCCTCCGGCGCCCGCAATCCGGCAGGAGCGTCACCGTGGCCAGCCCTGCATCCGGCTTCGGCGTCTGAAGGACAGCGCCGCAAGAATCAGCAGCCCTGGGGCGATGATGCGGTAGGAGAGTTCGGTGTAGCGGCCTGCTGCGGTGAGCGCGACAGGCGATGACCGCAGCTGCGCCGCGTTCAGCAGGACACTCAGTGCCTGTTCCAAGCGCGCGGAGGTTATCCGCTGGTCCAGGGGCTGGTCAGGTGGGGCCGGGCGGGGGGTGCTAAGGGTGACGGCGATGTCCTGGCCGGTGAGGGTTCCTTGCAGGTGCGGTTCGATCGGGCCTTTGGGCAGCCCCCAGAGCATGAGGACGAGCAGGCCGGCCGTCATCGACACGGCCAGGAAACTCAACACACGGCTGGCACGCAGGCTGTAGCCGGTCAGGAGCCAGTAAGCAGTCAGCAGCAGTCTCTCGGAGCGCGGCCTGGAAAGGTCGTGGCGGCGGAAGTCGTCTTCGGCGTAGGCGAAGTCGGCTGCTTCGGGGCGGTGGTGGTTGACTGCGGCAGTGCGCAGCGCCTGGTACAAGGAGACCAGTTGCTGCGGTACCAGGACCTCTACCCCAGGTGGCGCCGGTGTCCATCCGCTGTGGCCCCGGGCTGCGTGCCAGTGGTGCTCCTCGGCCAGCGCTCTGCGGGGCAGGAATTTCATCGGCAGCCCACGACGCCAGCGGATGCCTGGGGGTGTGGTGGCGAAGCGGCATTCACCGACCAGGTGGATCTGCTCGAGCTGGGTGGCGCCGTTGAAGCAGCACTGGGAGAGGTCGAGGTCTTTCAGACGAAGGCGGGCGGCGTCTGTTCCTGCCAGGGAGAGCAGTCGCACGAAGGCATCGTCGCCCGATGGATCGGGCACAGGCGAGCCGTCACGGGCGATCAGCGGGGTGGGAGATCCGGTGATCTCCAATGGCCAGTCCAGGGCGACGTCCTCGACGACGAGGGCGGCGTGGCGCAGCAGAAGGGTGGCGGTGGATTCGAACCGGGTACGGCGGCACGTCATGCGGGTCGCAGAGGCCATGACTTTGGCCGGCTCGGTGAAGTGCGTCTCGGTCAAGTTGAATGTTCCCTCACAGGTGAGGGGGCCGAGGACGCGTGTTGCTGCGAATGCCACGCGGCGGAAGTCCGCATCGGCGCGGAATCGGGCCTGTTCGAAGTCCGCGTGCTGGGAGAACACGCTGCCTATGAAGTGCGCGTGTCCCTCAACCAGAGCACCGGTGAAATGCGCCGTGTCGCCGAAGGCAGCGCCGTCGAAGCCGGTGTCGTGGGCAAAGGTCGTGCGGTCGAAGTGCACCGCGGCCGAGAACGAGACGCCTGTGAATCTGGCACTGCGGTGGAAGAGAGTGCTGTCGAAGCTCGTGGTGCCGCTGAAGGTGACCCCGTCGAAGGTGCTCACGCCGTTCCATGCGGTCCTGTTGAACCAGGCGTCATCGGCGAAGGTGCTGCCGCTGAAGTCCGCGTCCTCACGGAAGGAGCTCTCGGCGAAGTCGGCCTCTCCGACGAAGGTGACGCCATGGAAGCTGCACGGCCCGGTGAAGGCGACCCGGGCGAAGTCGGCCTCTCCGGCGAACCGTGCGCTGTCCCACTGCGTGCGTCCCAGTTCCGCCGGAGGGAGGTCCACCAGTTCCGACACGGGTGTTTCGTGTATGGCGGGTCCTGGCGGTCGGCGTGTGCGCCGTAGGACGTCCGCCAGCACATCCGACGTCAGCACAGTGCCGCGCAAGTCGATGTCCGAGCCGGGCCCGAGAGTGCTGAGGTAGGCCTCGCGCTCGTCGGTCGGCAAGTGGGGCAAGCATCCCTGATACGGCTCGATCCGGCGCCCCTGGCAGTGCGGGGCTCCGCTTTGGCACGCCGGCCACGGCGGGGGCGTGCTGACCGTGTACTCGCCCGCGGCCCCAGGCGGGACCAGCCCCGGTTCGGGCGTGCGGCTGTGCTCTCCATTCGCCCCGCCCGGTTCCGCCCCCGGCGCGGCAGCCTCCGGTACCGGGCCTGGGGGTGCGGGCGGCTGTGGTGCCCCGGCGGAGCCCGCGGCAGAAGCAGGAGCCGATCGCACGGCTTCGACAACCACCGGTGGGCGGCCGCCCGCCTTGCGCTCATCGCGCGCCGCCAGCCGCAGCTGCTCCCACCACTGCCACTCGGTGGGCGCGCGGCCGGATTTCCTGCGGGCCTGCCCCTGCAGGTAGTCGATCATGACTTTGAAATTGCGCTTGTTGGACGGCACGGAGCGGCCGGTGAACCAGTCACTGAGCGTCTGCGGCTTGAAGTCGACCGGCGGTGACTGATGCTGGCCGTAGCGGACGATGCGCGCATTGTCGACGAGCCCGGCCTTGGCCCTGAGGTCCCTCAACGCGGCGACCAGCCTCGCCTGCGCCCCCGACTCCTGCGCCACCGCCGCCGCTCCTCCTGCCCCTGCGTCATCCGCTCCGGATCCGCACCGGATGCGAGTTGCCGCTCCGGATCCCCTGCGTGAGCAGCATAAACGGCGTCCGGATCCGGTTTCAGGCGAATCAGGCTATCGCCGGATGGCACCCCGGCCCGGCTTTGTGGGGGCAGCCGCCACCGACCGGGGGCGGCAGTGACCCGGGAGGACCAATCGTGGAACCGCGCAAGCCCAACCGCCGCCTTCGCACCCTCACCCGTACCGTCGGCTACGCCCTGCTGCGCGGGGCGGTCACCGCCCTGGGCACACTGGCCGTGCAGCACGCCTGGCAGTGGCTGACCACGTAAAGGGACCCCGCCCGGCCCCTTCCGCCAGGGGCCGGGCGGGGTCCCTGTGGGGTGCGCTGCCGCCCCGGCGAACCACACGCGCGGCTCTGGCCCCTCGTGCCCGCCAGGCCGGTCCTTCACAGCTACTCGCCACCCGTGTTTTAGGGAGAAGCGGCGAGTCCCGGAATCCGTCACAAGCAAGCAAATTACGGAGAGAACTCCTGAAATCTGCGAGGAATCGCCAGATCCCCCCAGGATCGAGTGAAGCGTCTACGCGCAGCCCCGACCTGCATTAACAGCCATAACTCCCGCACGAAGACCCGCAACGAACCCGTCGGCGCTCCAGTTTCAGGGCGAATAGGTCGCCGTCGCCGACGATCTGGCGGGGCATGGCGTAGACGTCCTCGACCATCTCTTGGGCGAGCAGGGGTGCGCCGGCGGCGATCCGGCCCACGAGCGGCACGTCGACAGGTGCCTCGCTACGGTCCCCCAACTCGGGTGCCCACGACGGCCTCACCCGGTAGGCCCGGGGACGGTGCGGGTCGCGGTAGAGGATTCCTTTGCGCTCGAGGGCCATCAGCTGGTGGGCCACCGAGGACGTGCTGGCGAGCTTCACGGCCTGGCCGATCTCCCGCATCGACGGGGGGTAGCCCTGCCGGCGGACGGTCTCCGTGATGTAGCGAACGATCGCTGCCTGGCGGCTCGTAAGTTCCCCTGCGGCGGCCTGAGGGCCCAAGGGGCGGCCTCGGCGTGAGGGCGCGGTGTTTTCCATCCCGGCCACCTCCGTACAAGATCCTCGCGGAACGCGACCTTAACTCGCCATCCAGCACAAATGGAACACCGTTTCGACTGGGTGGCTAGGTGTAGCGCGCGGTGTAGCGCGCAAGTCGCGACACCTGTGGGGCTTCCAGCGCTACAGCCATGCGCCCTACGGTCCTGGCGTGGAGATCGCACTTTCCGACTTTGTCGGTGCTGCCTTCCCTCGCGTAGTTGATCTTTCATGCCATTCATCGGGTTCGCCGGGAGGATCCGTTGCCCGCGATCACGGCGTTGCGTTCGATGGGCGCATCGGCGGCCGAGAGACAGCCGATCTTGTATCACGTGTATCAACCCACCGCTCGCAAAGGAGTGTTAGCGCGCTAGGAACCAGGATTTGATCAACGAGTTGCGAGCGGCAGCACGCCCAGAGCTGCATGCCGAACACGAAGAGACTCCTGCCGGAGGGAAGCCGAGCTGGCCGCGCCCGTCAAGCCGACAGCCGGCCGGCTCCCCCCGAGCCAGGAGACAGCCTCAAGACAAGGACGAACACCATGACTCAGAACGACCGTAGCCCGTCCCCCACCTCGTCGGCTACGACGACCGCGATCACATGGATCAGCGGCTTAACCTTGCTCACCACCGTCATTGCGGTCATCGTGCTCGCGTTGACGGGCCACGGCGAGTATCTCGCTCCCGTCATCGGGCTTGGGGCTGGCGCGGCCGCGGCCGGAGGGACTGTGCACGTACGGGTGCATATCCGTCGCTGAATAGGGCTTCATCCTGTAGCGACCCGGCGCCGTGTCCGTCCTGAGGGACGGGCGGCGCCGGGAGCTGCGGCCTCGTTGCCCTCGGCGGGATGAAGCGGACGTGGTCAGCTGTAGTCGTGCAGTACCACTGCCCTCTGTCTCCGGCTCAGTGAGTACGTCCGGCGGAATGCCCATCCGGAACTCAGAGTTCGGAGTTCCTGTTCGGTGAGGCCTCGGTGGAACGGATCGGTGTCTGGCTTCCTGCACTCGCCGGGCTGGTCGACGTACACGAGCGCGTAGAAGGTGCCGGAGGGGCGCAGCCAGCGTCCGATGTCCGTCAGCAGCCGCTCGTACTGGAGGTACGGCAGCGCGTAGCGGCAGGTCACGAGGTCGGCGCGGCCTGGTTGCAGGATGGGGTGAATGGGATCGCCGTCGATGTCCCAGTGCGCGTACGTGACGCCGGCCGCACCGGCCGCCGTGGCCTGCCGGAGGGCTTCGGCGGAGAAGTCGAAACCGGTGGCGTTCACCCCCCAGGCGGCGAGTTGCCGGGTCCACTGGCCGTTGCCGCACGCCAGGTCCACGGCGGACATCCCGGGCCTCGGGGCGACGTGGTCGTAGAAGAGCTGAGCTTCCTTGTGACTGACTACGGTGGGCCAGCCGGTCTGGTACCAGTGATCCCACTGCTCGGGCGAAAGGCGCACTCCGCCTGGGCTGCCGGTTTCGTGCCCTGTGGCATCGGCGGAGGCCTGCGAGCGGGTCACAGCGATACCTCGCCCGGCATCAGCTGTGCCCGGACGGTCTTGAGCCGGGCGTCCTCGGAGAGGAAGCAGCTGACCGTCGCGCCCAGGAGGCGCGCGTACTTCAGGCCCCTTCCCATCTCACCGTCGATGGCGGCCTCGCTGAGCGGAATGTCCGGGCGCGGGTCTTGCACGTCGATCAGCAGTGCCTCGTCCTCGGTCACGGCCAGTCGTACGGTCATTCGCGCGGGAGTCTCGTCGGCGGGCCGGGCGTGCACGGCGGCGTTGTACGCGAGCCGGGACAGCACCTCGATCGCCGTGACGATGTCACCGGGCCACCTCAGTAAGGTCAGGCGCATGCGGGCATCGTCCCGGAGTCGGCGCAGGCTCGCCGGGGTCATGGCGTAGGACTGGGACCATTCCCGGTCAACGGGCGCGGTGAGGACGGAGACCGGGGCGTCGGCGGGCTCATTGACGGGCGGGAGCGTTCGGTGGTGCCCGGCGTGCGGGTAGGCGGCGAAGGCGGACAGGCTCAGCAGCCACTCACGCAGTTCCCTCTGCTCTGCAGGCGTGGTGGCCACCTCGTGCTCGGCCGGTACGACCAGACCGGCGGCTTCGCCGGTTGCCAGGAGCTGTTGGACGGTGCGCCAGCCGGTGCGGCTGCGGGCCGGGATGTGGAGTGGCGCCAGGTCGTACGCCTCGTGGGTGACGGTCCACCCCCGCTGTTCGGCGAAGTCGCGCATGGATGTGAGCGTCTGGACAGCGATCCGGGAGTTGACGCTGGTCGTGTAGAGCACGACCGCGGCTCCGGCGGGGGCGGCGTCCTTGGCTGTCTGGGGCGGGCCGGAAGCGAGAGGTGTCGAATGGGTCATGCCGTCAGCTCCAGAGCCTTCAGGTGATCGTTTCGGCGCGCTGCAGCCGACGGAGGCAGGCCGAGGTACGCGGGGAAGGTCACGGGGTTTCTCCTCCGGCGGAGGCCGTCTCGATCTCCGCCCAGATGACGGAAGTACCGCTGTGTTGGAGGCAGTGACCGAAGCGGTCGGCGGTTCGCATCAGGAAGGCGAGAACATCGAGGCGGACCGCTTCGCTGAGTGCGTCCGGCACTGGCGCTGAGATACGCAGCCCCGTGTCGCTGGCTTCCGTGCGAACAGCCTCTGGATCGTCGTCGTCCAGGGGCACGCCGAGCGCCGTGCTGAGCATGGAGGCGATCGCGGTGGCCCTGGTCGTCGGCGAGCTCACGGATCTCCCCTGTACACGCGTGATCACGTAACGTATATCTGATGCATTAGCTTGAACCTGATGCATTAACTTGTCAATCGAGAGCCGCAATCCCGGCACTGAGACAGCCGACGACCAGTACGGAGTCCGCGCATGGGCAACGCCGAGCCGCCGCCGCACCAGGTGGTCGCAAGCGACCTGCGGCGCCGACTCGCGGAAGGCGAGTGGGAAGTCGGCGCGAAGCTGCCCTCCCGGGCGCAGCTCGCCCAGCACTACCGCGTAGGCCCCAACGTCCTGCAGAAGGCCACGGAGCGCCTCATCGTCGAAGGACTTCTCGAAGGCCGCACAGGGTCGGGGACTTATGTGGCCCCGCCGCGCGAGCGGCGCCGGATGATCCGCTCCCGGCACCGCGAACGCCGCGGCGGCAGCCCCTTCCGCGCCGACATGTCGGAGATCGGCAGCAACGGAACCTGGGAGGCTTCCTCCGAGGCCCGCACACCCGCCCCGGAGAACATCGCCCGGCGTCTCGGCATCACGCCCGGCGACCCGACCGTGCGCACGGCCTACGAGTTCCTCGCCGACGGCAAGCCCGCCCAGCTGTCCGTCAGTTGGGAGCCCATGGCCATCACCGGCGACACCCCCATCCTGCTTCCCGAGATGGGCCCGCTCGCCGGCAAGGGCGTGGTGGAACGGATGCGCTCCATCGGCATCGACACCGAAACCTGGCTCGAGATCCCGCGCCCTGCCCGCGCCACCCAGGAGCAAGCCGCCCTACTCGGTATCAGCACCGGCGACCTGGTCCTGGCAATCGAGCGGACGTACTACGCCAGCGACGGCCGCGCCGTGGAGACCGCCGACATCGTCGTCCCGGACCGCAGCTGGGAAGTGGCCTACGAGTTCGCCGTCGACCCACCCGAGTCCGCCTGATCATCATCACGGCAACGCCCAGGGGGGTGCCTCGAGGAGCACCCACGGCCGCCAATACCGCTTCGTGCGAAGGCTACTGGCCGAGCAGGGATGCGAGTGCGATACGCAGATCGTCGAGCTTGCGGTAATGGAAGGCGGTCATTCCGGCGTCGCGGGCGGCCGTCACGTTGGCGGCGGTGTCGTCGATGAACAGGCATCGGTCAGCCGTGGCCCCGAGACGTTCGGCGGCAATGCGGTAGACCCGGGGATCGGGCTTCGCAACGCCGATGCGGGCGGTGTTCACCACCGTGTCGGCCACGGCGTCCAGTCCCTGGCGGGCGAGGTCCTGCTCCAGCCGAGTGGTTCCGTTGGAGACCAGGGCCACGGAGGCGACGGTACGGACCTGGGTGAGCAGGGCCACGAGTTCCCGGTCCACGATCGGAACGAGTTCGGACCAGGCGGCCACGGCAGCGCGGGCACGTTCCTGCGACCCGCAGGTAGCGGCAAGGTCGGCGGCCACGGCTGACCGCCATTGCTCATCAGTGATTTGCCCGGTGATGGCGGGGTGGACGCGGGACGGCGCGAAGGCCGCGGCGGCGAGTGCACCGGCGGGCAGTCCGTGGGCCTGCTCGATCTCGTCGTCAGTGGGCCAGTGCCGCAGTACGCCGTCGATGTCGCAGAGCACGGCGGCGTACGGCGCGGGAGAGCCGGCCGGGCAGTTCTCAGTCATGCCCGCAGTCTGCTCAGCCGCGCCACGCGGGGAACGCTCATCCGTTCAGGACGACGGGGCGCGTGGGTGCACCGTTTTCGAGGACGCCGGTGATCAGATCGGCGAGACCGAGCGGGTAGACCGTCTCGGCCGTGGCGCGCAGCTCGGCAAGGGTCCACCAGCGGTGCTCGCGGATGTTGTCGGGCTGTGTGGCGCCAGCCGGGTCGACGTCGGCAGCGGAGACGCGGGTGAGGAAGTACTTCTCCACCTGTCGGACTTCGCGTCCGCCGACCAGGTGCTCCTTGCTGCGCTCCGCGAGCTGTGCCCCCAGTTCGACCGCGTTGGCGTCGATACCGAGTTCTTCGCTCAGCTCGCGGAGTGTCGCCGTGGCGTGGTCCTCTCCGTCTTCCAGGGAGCCGCCGGGCGTCGCCCAGAAGCTGCCGTTCTCGTCGTAGCGCAGCAGCAGGACGCGGTCATCGGCGTCCAGGACGATGGCGCGGGCGGCTTCCCTCAGCGGCGGAGTGGAGGTCGTCATGCCCTCCAGTGTGGCAGCCCTCAAAGGGGGGTCAGGACCGCTCGACGAGGTATTCGCCAGTACACGCCGCGTCCAGGTCGCAGACCTGGAGGGTGGCGAGCGCGTGGGCGGGAGTCTCGACGATGGGTTCTCGATCGTTGAAGGACGTGTTCAGGACGACGGGCACCCCGGTGAGCTGGTAGAAGTGCTCGATCAGCGCCCCGTACGCGGGGGCGACGGCAGGATCGACGGTCTGCACGCGAGCGGTGCCGTCGACGTGCACGACTCCGGCGATCTTGTCGGCGTGGTCGGGGCGGACCGGCGGGGCGAGCAGCATGAACGGGCTGGGCACGTCCAGGTCGAACCATGTGCTCGCGTGGTCGGCGAGGACGGCCGGCGCGAATGGCCTGAACGGTTCCCGGTGCTTGATCCTCTCGTTGAGGGCGTCGGAGCTGTCGCGGGTGCGGGGATCGGCGAGGATGCTGCGCGCGCCCAGCGCGCGGGGCCCGAGCTCGCTGCCGCCCTGGAACCAGCCGATGATCTTCCCGTCGGCGATCATCTGGGCGGCCGTACGGGCGATGTCGCTCTCGCGCCGCCACGTGAACGGTGTCCGGCGGCGTTCGACCAGGCCGGAGCGGGGATCGCGGTGCAGGGCCTGTTCGATCTCCTCACTGCTGTAGTCGCGGCCGAAGTAGTCGCTGTTCAGGGGGCGTTTGGGGAGGTCGCCGGTGAGGCGGTGCCAGGCGTAGAGCGCGCAGCCGAGGGCCTGGCCGCGGTCGGATGCGGCGGGCGGGGCGAAATAGCCGGTGACCCCGGGCAGGCGGCGGATCTTGTCGGCGGCGACGCAGTTGAGGGCGACCCCACCGGCGAAGCACAAGTCGGGCAGGCCGGTCGCAGCGATCGTCTGCGTGGCGAGCGCGCACAGGGCGCGCTCGGTTTGGTCCTGTACGTAGGCGGCCGCGTTGGCGGCGAGGTCGCCCTGACCGAGGCTGCCGTACGGACCGAAGTCGAAGCCGGTCCGCCTCGCGAGGTCGGCGACTCCGGGAGCGTGGGTGCGGGTGAGCCGTCCGTGGACCTGGGTGTCGACGACGTCGAACAGCGGGGCGAGGTAAAGGCCCGGGTCGCCGTACGAGGCGAGCGCCATGGTCTTTCCGGCTTCCTGCTCGTGCCAGCCGAAGTGGTTGGTGAAGGCCTCGTACGTCGCGCCGATCCCGGCCGCCCGGGGCCTGGTGGGCGGATTGCCGCCCAGACGCTCGATCCCGTCGGGGGTGGCGGCGTAGTAGGTCTCGGTGTCGTTGTTGTTGCCGCCGCCGTCGACGACCAGCACGGTCGCCGTCTCGCACGGGCTGAGGCAGTAGGCGGTGTAGGCGTGGCTGAGGTGGTGGTCGACCGGGAGGATCCGCTCGCGGTCGATGCCGAGGTGCGCCAGGCCGGTCTCGGCCCGGGTGGGTGGGGTGCGGCCGATGCCGCTGACGGCGACCAGGTCGACGTCAGCGATGGTGAGGCCGGCCGCGCGCAGGCAGTATAGGAGCGAAGCCTCGAAGCCGGGGCTGTAGCGGGTGCGGTTGAGGCGTTCCTCGCCGATCGCGACCATCACGCTGTCGGTGATCAGGGCGGCGCCGCCGTCGTGACCGAGGTTGATGCCGACAACGCAGGGGGTGGTGCGGCTCATCAGGCGGCCCTCCTGTCGGAGGCGGCAAGCGGGTTCCACAGCCGGGTGCGCCCGGCCGGGTCGCGGTGCAGGGCGCCGAGCTGGCAGAGCTGGACGGTGCCGCCGCGGTGGTCGATCGCCGGGCTGAAGGGGTGGCCCAGGGCTTCCAGCCCACCGAGCTGGGTGTAGGCCTCGGTGAACTGCTCGTCCAGCGGCGGCCGCGGGATGGGGGCGGCCGCAGAGGTGAGGCGCCGCGCGGTCTGGTCGAGTCCTGCGTCCGCGAGCACGCCGGCGACTTGGGCGAGGACCGCTTCCGGTGTGGCCCCGTCGGTGTTGATGATCGTCGGTGGGGCTGGGCACAGCGTGGGGGCGATGTCTGTGTAGAAGGTGTGCAGCCGCTCCAGCAGGCCTTCGTCGAACCACTGCTTCCACCTGGGCAGTTCGGCCACCTTCCCGCGGCGTGTCAGGCTCTGGTCGGGGCTGACCAGGAGGATCGCGGTGAGGACCGTCTCTGGGAGTTCGGGAGCGATACGGCGGGCGTAGAAGTCACGCGCGAGGGTGTAGGGCAGGGAGTCCTCGGCGTGGGTGGCGTAGCAGTAGGCCAGTGCGCCGAGGTGGTTGCGGTCGGCGATGAGCAGACGGGTTGACTCGTCGGTGACCAGGCGGCGCATGGCCCGGGCCTTGTCGAGTTCGTGCCGCAGGAACCAGAGGGTGTGTCCGGCCGGACTGGGGTGCACGGGCGCGGCAAGTCCGGTGGCGAGGCGGGCGTTGGGCTCGGTGATCCACATCGTGTCGTCGCCGAGGGCGCACACCATGCGGGCGAGGAGGGAGGTCTTGCCCGCTCCGGGCGGGCCGTCCAGGACCAGTACGGGGGCGTCGTGGGCCACGATCAGGTGTCCTTCCGTGTGCAGGTGCCGGGGCGGGTGAGGCCGGCCAGGGCGAGGGCGAGGTCCTCGACGCGCAGCGCGAGGTCGGCGCTGGTCGGCAGGTCGGCGGGGTGCTGCCCGGACAGGCGGGCGTCGACGGCCGCCCACATGGCGGCGAACGGATCGGCGAAGCCGCTCTGTGTGCCGTCGGCGGTGGTGAGCTGGGTGGTGGCGGCCGGCTCGTAAGGGCGGGCGAAGTCGATGGTGGCGGCCGCCGCCTGGTCGGCGAAGTGGATCTGCTCGCTGAAGACCCCGGCCGGTGTCGCTCCGATGACCAGGGTGAACGGCTCCCCCGCGGGCCCGTGCAGGAGGGCGTGGACGGATTGCCGGGCTGGATCGAGGGTGCACGCGGTGGCGGTGGTGCCGGGGACGGCCAGCACGAGTGCCGTCAGCAGGTGGTAGCCCTGCCACAGCAGGATCTGCAGCGCCGTCACCTGGTAGCGGTCGAGGTGGTCAGGGAAGGGCTGGGGCGGGTCGTTGGCGAACGTGTACGGCGCGAAGCCTGCCGGGAGCAGGCGGCGGCGCGCGGCCTCGTCGACGCCGTCGGCCTTCACCAGCCATCCGCCGGCGGGTTCGGGCACGTGGGCGAGGGCCGCGTGCAGCGCCGGGTCGTGGGCGCGCATCGCGCCGACCTCCAGCAGCAGCCCAGCATCGCGGGCCCGGGCGGCGAGCTTGCGGGTGCGCACGACGTCCAGGCAGACGGGTTTCTCGGTGAAGACGTGGACGCCGGAATCGAGGGCCTTCTCAATCAGGTCCTCGTGCACGCCGGTCAGCACGACCAGCACGTCGGCGTCGGCCAGGAGGTCACCGACCCGGGTCACGGTACGGGGCACGGCGAAGTGCTGCTGCGCGGTGCGGGCCCGTGCGGGGTCGCGGTCAGCGACCGCGATCACGTCGAACGTGTCGGAGGCCGCGAGCAGCGGGAGGTGCAGGCCGAAGGCGGCGGCGCCGCATCCGGCGACCGCGAGCCGCCACGGACGGGCGGGCGCGCTGAGGGTGGGGGTCATCGGGATGCCTCCGCGAGGGTCCAGCAGCGGGTGGCCGCGTGGTGGGACAGGCGGGCGATCTCGCCTGCGGGCAGCGCCCGCAGCTTGGGGTTGAACAGCTCCACGCTCACCGGCCCGTCGTACCCGGCCCGGGCCAGGGCGTCGGCGAGGGCCGGCCAGTCCAGCGCTCCGTCGCCCGGGAACAGGCGCTGCGCATCGGTGAGCTCGCCGACGGTGCGGTGGGCGGGGGTGTCGGCGATCTGTACGTGCGTGATGCGGTCCGGGCCGAGAGCGGTGATGTGGCCTGGGTCGGATCCGGCGGCCTTCCAGTGGAAGGAGTCCACCAGGACACCTGCGTTCTCTGCGCCGGTGTCGTCCAGTAGTTCGGCGAGTTGGGGCAGGCTGTCGACGACCGGGTGCGGGCCGTCCAGCTCGGGCGGCAGCCCGGTGTGGATGCTGACGGCCTCGACGGCGAGCCGCACGCCGTATGCGGCGGCCGCGGTGGCGAGTTCGGCGATCCGCTCCCGCGCGACCGTCCGCGCCTCGGTCGTGTCGAGCGGGGAGCGGGGGTTGAGGACGGTCGTGGCGACGGTGCAGCCCAGTTCGGCCATGGTCTCCAGCCGACTGTCCAGACCGTCCAGGCAGGCGCGGTAGGTGTCCGGGTCGACCAGCAGCGGGGCGGGCAGGACCGGCCCGGCGGGCAGGATGCCGCTCGCGGCCGCCACGCTCACGCCCATCTCTTTCAGCAGGTCGCGTAAGGGTTTGGTGCCGTGGGATTGGGCCTGCTGGATGGAGACTTCGACCGTGGGGAATCCGGCGCCCGCGGCCAGGGCCAGGAACTGTTCGAGTGGGATACCGGAGAGGGTGGCCGGGTTGAGGCAGGGCACGAACCGGCCGGCAGTGTCGGTGTGGGGCGCGGTCATGCCGTGGACAGCTTCCCGTCCAGCAGCTGCTCGCGCAGCGTGCCGAGGTCCGCCATCACCGCGTCGATCACCCTGCGCACTCCCGCTTTGCCGAGCGGGTGGGGGCCGGGGGTCTGCACGATCGCCTGCCATGGGTCGGTCAGGTCCCGGCCGGACTGGGAGACGAGCACGACCGCGCAGTCCAGCCCGGTCTCCTCGTGCAGGCGGCGGGCGGCCTCGGCGGCGGCCAGGTTGTACAGCTTGCCGACGTGGTAGACGGGGTTCTTCCCGGAGACGCCTTCCGCGGACCAGGGCCTGAGCATGCTGATCAGGCCGTTGGCGCGGTTGCCGCGGCCGACGACGCCTTCGTCGCCGGACTCGATCGACGAGCCGGTCGCGGTCAGGTACAGCTCGGGACGGCTGTCGTCGTCCCGGGTGTTGACGGCCACGGTCACCTGGTGCTCGGGTGCGATCGTGGACGCGAGTTCGGTGATCAGGTCGCGGGCCTGGGTCCGGCGGGCGATGTAGGTGTCCAGATCCGCCGTCTCGCGGGCGATCTGCGGCACGCACGCGGTCAGCTGCACGCTCGCACCGTGCCGGACGACCATGAGCTTGATGTCGGTTCCGTAGTAGGGGTGTTCGGCGCGGAACGCCTCGCTCGTCAGCTGCTCCTCGATGCCGAGGGCGAGCTGCTCGGCGATGCCCAGCGGCCAGTAGGCGACGCCGGCCGAGGTGTCGTTGGAGAACATGCGGTGGCGTTCGGCGAGGTCGTCCAGGGTGCGCGGGGCGAACCACCGCTGACGGGAGGCCTCGCGTTGGGCGGCGTCTGCAGCGTGGACGGCGCCAGGGCTGGAGGCCTGCGTCAGCCGCGGCCGTACGTCGACCCACCGGGTGACGTCGAGCAGCGGCAGAGCGCTCGCGAGGTAGTCGCGCGCGGCAGCGGTGACGATGTCGGCGACCGGGATGGCGTGGTCGCCGAGGGCGGCGGTGATGCGCCCGTTGACCAGGACCTGGACAGGCGCGGTGAGTTCGCCGTGGCCGAAGCGCACGTCGGCGGCTCCGCCGAGCAGGGACGTCTTGTCGGTGTTGTGGTGCAGGATCGCGCCGAACTCCTCGAGGCAGTAGCGGCTGTAGGCGCGGGAGATCGCCTCGGCCACGCCGTCGGCGAGGGTGTCGGGGTGCCCGGCGCCCTTGCGTTCGACGACCTCTGCGCTCAGCGCGGCGGAGGCGGTGGGCAGGCCGGTTGTGGTGATCACGTCCATGCGGGGGACTCCTTCGTCGGGGAGTGCTGAGCGAGGCCGATGGAGCGGCGGCCCAGCAGGCGCAGCCGGCCGCGTTCGAGGTGGTAGGCGCCGATCCGGGCGAGGTCGCGGGCGCCTTCTACGGCGCGGGAACGGTCCAGGAACGTCCACCCGGCGGCGAGGTTGATAACGGCGGCGTGCACCGCCTCGCGGCCGGCCTGGATCGCCGCGGGCTCCACGATCACGCTCAGGTGCATCCGGGCGACACACACGCCGTGCCCGGCGCCCTGACGCAGGAAGTACCTGAGGGTGGTCTCCGGGCGGTAGACGGGATGGGAGGCCACGGCGGCCGGCTCGATGAGGGTCTGGTGGCCGGCCTGGCGGGCCCGGTCGATGAACTCCAGGTCCTCGCAGTCACCCATCCACCGGCCCCGCCGCCCGAGATCGGTACGGAACAGGCCGATGTCGAGCGCGGTCTGGCGGTGAAAGAGCAAGTTGCAGCCGGTGACCCAGTACGGCCACACCGCGACCTCACGGCCACCCGGCCAGTCGACCGCGCCGTGGCACTCACGCAGCGCCTTGGTCAGGGCGACGACCTGCCCGCCGGGGTACTCGACGGTCGTGCGGCCGCCGACAGCGAACACATTCTCCTTCTTGATGGCGTCGAGGAGAGTCTGCAGCCAGGCGGGCTCTGGGGTGATGTCGGGATCGGTGATGGCGACGTATCGGCCGCGTGCCGCACAGATCCCTCGGTTACGGCCCGCACTCAGGCCCGGCGTCGGCTCGTACAGCACTCGCACGGCGAAAGGCCAGTCGCCGTCACGGACCGCTTCCGCGATCAGGCGGATGGGACCGGGCGGGTCGTTGTCGACCACGACCGCTTCCAACTGTGCGGCGGGCAACGTCTGCTGAGCCAGGGCGTCCAGCAGATTCCGCACATTCTGGGTGTTGCCGCGGGCGCTGACGACCACGGACACGAGCGGTGCAGCAGGTTCCGGCATCGGCACATCCCTCCCGATAGAGGTCCATCCATCGCCGCCTGCCGTGCCGCGGCATCAGGAGAATGGGCTTCAGCTTCTCGACGTAGCCGGCCCTCGGGCAGAGGTCCCGGGGAGGTCCCGTCCTGCGCGGAAGAGTCACCAGAGCCGTGCACTGAGTGATTGGATGAAGGCGTGGAAGAGACCCCGCACCCGCTGGTACTGGCGCGCAAGGCGGCCGGACTGACGATGGAGGGCCTCGTCTCCGGCATCCGCGCCGCTGCCGCCAGGCGAGGCCTGCGCTCAGGCGTCGACGAGGCGCGGGTCCGCAAATGGCACCGCGGTACCCGCCCCAACGACGAATCGCAGGTCTACATCGCTGAAGCACTCGGATGGCCGGCGGACATCGTCCGAGCGGAGGACTGGCCGAACTGGCTGCCGCTCACCACGGACGGCGTGGTCCCACTCGGACCGAACAGCTTCGTACTCGCGTTGAGAGAGGCCCTGCGAACAGCGATGGACCGCCGCACCTTCTTCACGATCTCCGGCGCCGCTCTGTCCACGCTCGCTGCGGACTGGGCCGCCGGCCCGGCCGTCGAGCTCGCCCAGAGCCATGACGGACAACCCGTCGGTGAAGAGTTCGTCGCCTTCCTGGAGAGCACCGCACAGCAGCTCACGGGGTTTGCCACCGAGCATCCGCAGCAGATCCCCATCCTGTTAGAGGCGCAGCTGTCCGCAGTGACCGACCTGCTCGAAAACAGCCGCTACACACCCGCCCTTGGGCTGCGTCTGCACGCCCTTGCGGCCTCCTTGTCGCAGACAGTCGCCTGGCACGCCTTCGACCAGGGCCGCCACACCCAGGCCAGTCAGAACTGGGTCGCCGGTCTACACAACGCCTATGCGGCCAGGGACTTCGACATGGGCGCCGGTCTCCTGGGCGACCTTGCCTACCAGGCTGCCTGGCGTCTCGACCACGCCACCGCGGCGGACATCCTCAACCACGCCCTGACCCGGGCCCAGAACCCCGCCGCCCGGTGCCTTCTCCAGCTCCGCCTCGCCCGCACCCTCGCCGCCCGAGGCGGCCGAAACGAACGGCGTGCCGTGCTACGCGCCCTCGCCGCAGCAGAACAACACCTGAACGACGCCGGTACCGACCGGCCCACCTGGTGCGTCTGGGTATCCGAAGCCGACCTTGCCGTGGACTCGGGCCAAGCCCTCCTCGACCTCGGCGACGTCGGCCGCGCCCACCACCTCATCACCGAGGGAGAGCGCCTCCTGCCCACGTCCCGGGACAAGACGAGAGGCGTGTTCCTCGCCTACCGCGCCACGAGCCTCCTCGACCTGAAGGAACCAGAACCCGCAGCAGCCGCCGCCACCCAGTCCCTCCTCCTGGCCCGTCGCACCGAAGCTCCCCGCTGCGTCAGACTCGTCGAGGACCTCCTCCCCCGCTTCCAGCCCTACGCCCACGCCCAAGGCGTTGAGGAACTCTTCCAACTCGCCACCGCATGACGAGGAGCTTCTTCTCGCGCGAGACCAAGCGGATCCTGAACGGCGGGGTTGCTGAAGACGACGGCGGGACCGTCCCACGACGAGCCCGCCGTGGTGTCAACGACGGGCCTCCCACCACAGGATCAACAGCGTCACAGCGCCGCTCCCGAGCTTGTAGGCAGCGCCCTGAAGGAATTCAGTGGGGATGCTTCGCCCCTGCTGGCCGATCCATTTGCGCAGGTGACGAGCCATTTCCGTGCGTCGCCTCGCCCAGCGGGACAGGTGCTTGGGCTGACGTTTCGCGTTACTCTCCTCCATGGGGAGTTCCTCTCGTTGATAGGCGTGCTGGAACACCGCGCAGGGAGCCCTCCCAACTCAGAGGCCTAGGAAACCTGTTGGGGATGCAAGGGCTCCTTTTGCGCGGAACAGCAGTCTAGTGATGGGCGACTGACACATCGTTCAATGAAGGTCGGCCTGCCACAGACTCGTTGACTCTCCTGGACTCAATGTGACTCGGCTCCACTTCGTGTGACTAGGCGAAACTCGGCGCTGGGAAATTCCCAGGTCAGGGCGACATCGCGTAAGGCGCTGTGAGCTTGGCCGTACGTCACATTGGGGTGCTCTAGGCGCCTCCTTCCGGTCCGAAGTCGTGGATGTAGTCCGGGGCTCCCCCTTGCACCCAACGTAGTTCGCCGCGTCCCAAGCGTTAAGGGGCATTGTTCCGGATGGCGGGATTGCCGTCGTGCCAAGCCGGGTTGCGGGCCGCCTCAAGCGGTCCCGACCTCACCGGTCAGCGGCGGGTGAAGTCGTGCATCAGGTCCGCGAGGCGCCGGTCGGGGCGCTGGACGATGATGCAGGAGTCCGGCTTCGCGGTGGCCAGGCGGTCGACTTCCATCTCAAGTCCCCCGGTGGGGGCGCTGGCGAGGCTGGAGCCGGTCCTGCGGACGTACGTCGCGACGGCCTCCAGGGTGGCGAGGAAGGTGCCGTCGGGCGCTTCGGAGTCGAGGACGTCGTCCGTGACTTCGTGCAGCCAGTGCCGTGCCTCCCGGGTCTCGCCGAGGGAGAGATGGTGCAGGTGCAGGCAGTAGGCGGCGGCGCGGTGGCCGGCCCCGGCGGCGAGCTGCCACCAGAACTGGGCGCTTTCCCGGTGGTCGGTCAGGTGGAGCAGGCATGCGAAGACGAGGGCGCCGTCGACGTCCAGGTGGCCGTCGTCCGCGGGGGTTTCGGGTTCCTGGGCGAGGCGGTCGACGTGCTCGGCGGCATCGGGCTTGTTCAGGATCCAGCGGCAGACCACCGACAGCCGCTGCCCGGCCTGGGCGGCGCGGACGGTGTCCGGGTGCGGCTTGGCCGCGACGGCGGCCGCGTCGGCGGCGAGGCGGCGCAGGGCGGCGCCGACGTCGAAGCTCTCACGCGGCGCGGTGGGGATACGGGCGTCGGCCAGGAGGTCGTCGATGGCGGTCACTGTCCTGTCCCCTTCTTGGTCTTGCCGGGAGTAGCGGGCAGGCCCAGTCGGATGCGCAGGCGTTCCTTGCCCTTGCGACCGTGGTAGTCGACGGTGCGGGTGTCCAGGCCCATGTAGCGGGCGATCCGCTTGGTGGGGTAGCCGAGCAGGTGGCGCAGGACGATCACGGTGAACTGGCGGCTGGGCAGCGCCAGAATCTCCTCGTACAGGCCGTCAGCGCTGCTGCTCAGCTCCAGCTGGCTGCGTACCGCCTCGAGGTTCTTCGTTATCGGCCCGTTGATGAGGAAGGCCGGCGGGCGTCCGTCTTCCTCGAGGCGGCGGGTGACGCCGCGGTGCAGCACTGCAAGCGTCTGCTGCTCGAGGTCGCCCTGCTGCAGGAGTTCGTCCCAGCCTCCGAGGATCTCCAGGAACACCTGGTGGATGACCCGTTCGGCGGTGCGCCGGCTGCCGAAGTGGATCTCTGCGAAGTCGTGGAAGAACTCCTGGTGTCCCAGATAAAAGCCCTCGAAGTCCAGCGGCAGATCGGGAGGGGCCTGGACGGGCTGGTCCTTGCCGCCGTCCTGGGGCGATACGTCAGTGCTGACGTCGCCGTTGCCCATGCAGTCCTCCAGGCGGTGAGCACCGGTCCTCTCCGTTGAGGCCGGCGGGTTCGGACGCAGACCAACTGGCCTGCGTGAGCGCCACGTTGGGTCCGGGCTCTCAGGCACCACCCTGTCGTTTTTCAGGTCCTGAAACTCATGCCACCCTCAAAAACTGTGACTCTGCGATCTTCTCCATAAACGGAACGTGATTGCGGCATGGGGTCGCGCGTTCGAGAATGGCCCGTGAGCTGCGGCGATTCCGTTCCGCGCGAAAGTTTCCCTTTCAAGGATCGTCGGGTTCGTGGCATAGGTCACACGGCCTTCGCTGCTGTGTGGACACCTCGTGAAGCGCAACCCGCCACAGGTGGCCGTATGCGCGCAGAACCGATCTGCTGTCACCCGATCGGGGGATACCGGGTGTGCGGACGAGAGCGGCGCTGTCCCGGGCGGGCGTACGGTGACTAGAACTCCAGGTCAGCTACGACTCTGCTGACGGCGGCGACGAACTCCGAGTGCCGCGCGGCCGCGATGGCGACCTGTTCGTCGGCGTGCTCTTCGGCCCGGGAGGTCACGGTCCCACCGGTAGCCAGAGCAACCACCGGTGCCAGCAGAGCGTCGGTCGGCTCGTTGATCTGCTCCCGGAGGTTGGCGGCCGTCTCCTTCAGGGCGTCCGGGCCGAAGATGCGCACCTGAAAGTAAGCGTGGACGACGCGGCTGTCGGTGGCGCGTAGCTCCGCTGCCAGAGCCCTGAGGTTTTCATGCCGGCGGCGGTCCAGCTCGTTGCGCAGAGCGCTCCCCGCGGCAGCGAAGTCGTTGGAGGCAGTCAGCATGGCCAGGCTTGCGTCCACGCGGTGCTGCCGCAGCCAGTCCGCGCGTCCGTTGAGCGTCTGAAGGGCGACCTGCCGTGCGGCTTCCTCACCGGCTTTGGCGGCCCCTTCGACGGCGGCTTGGATGTCGCCCTCGCTCTGGCGCCGGGCCGCGTGTACCGTGGCGCGGCATTGAAGAGCGCTGCCGATGACGGCTCCGGCGAAGCCGGTGACGCCGGCGAGTACGGCGGCTAATCCTGCGTCCATCTGCAGGCAGAGGATCATCCCGGACGCCTTCGCTGTCGGGTCCCATCTGCCGAAAGTGTCCGTCCTGGCGGGCACGGCGCCGGGAGGCCCGGGCGGCCTCGTAGGTCGGCGGACCTCTCAGTGCCTTCTCCGCGCCGCTGGGGGCCGTCCGCACGGTGCGGACGACCCCCAGCGCGTGCTACGCCGTCGGTCGATGCTCGTCGTCGGTCTCACGGGCGGGCCGGAGTGCAGCGACCCGTCTCGTGCGGCTCCGTGCACGAATCTTCCGAGCACTCCAGCTGGCAACTGCGAGTACGAAGGCAGCCATGAGGCTGCCCAGAAATTCAGGCAGCGAGGAGGCAAGTATGCGCAGTACGGACTCAGATAAGGAGATCGTCACATGAACCTCGGGGAGGGGGACGCCCGAGGTCGTGTGCGATTACCCGACCAGGGCGTCTGTTGCGGACAGGTCTGACGTGTGTCCGCTCCCGCCCGGGGCTCGGGGCACATGTGAGCTGCGCAGGCGAATTACTCCACATGGCGATGACGCCACCGGTGGCACAGCGTCAAGAAACTCGTAGTGGCGGTCGCAGAGGGCCCGCGTTAGGAGCGTGTCCGCAATCTCATAGACGAGCTGAAGGAAAGCATCTTCCAGGTCCAGCAGTGCACTTCGAGGCCGTTCGGCATCATCCCAGGGCAACGGCGGGGCGCTGGACATGGAGTCCACGGGGAGTTCTGGTGGCTCCCAGTTCTGGAAGACTCGTAGGGCGCGATGCGGGGGAGGCACAAAAAGGTCTCGCCTACGCATGCGCAGCTCGACGCGGCGAGCGATCTCTTCCTGCTGCCGTTCCTGCCTGATCTGCTCCCGTCGCCGGGTCGCGAGCAGTTTGATGCGGAGCAGCGTGGCTATCTCGGCGGTCTTCCCTGAGCCCACTCCGGGGGTGGCAGTGATGTGCGGAGTCGCAAGATCAATCCAGTCCGCAGACCTGTGCTGTCCGTCAACGAGCCATGGCAGTGACGTGAGCTCGACCCGATAAGGGTCATACCTATCCCACCAGCGTCTCGGTTGCTGGGGGGATACGTCCGTCATGCGGCTCAGCATAGAAGTTGTGACACCACGGGGGTGGCGGAACGAGAAAGCCCGTATCCCTGAGCTTGTTCTTTAACCTCGGGCTGTGCCCCTGCCGTTTGGCCCGCTCGTGGGCCAGTGGCAGAGTGAGCCGGATGATCGGACGCCTGTACACCGTTGTCATCGATTGCCCCGACCCGGATGAGCTCGCCGGTTTTTACGAGAAGCTGCTGTCGCTCTCACGGCAGGCGGACACGGGCGACTTCGTCGTGCTCCAGAACGCGGCGGGCACCCCGGTGGTCGCCTTCCAACGGGTGGAGGACTTTCGCGCGCCGCGGTGGACGGATTCTGCGCGTCCTCAGCAAATGCACATCGACGTGATGGTCACGAACCTCGATACGGCTGAGGCCCAAGTGCTCGCCCTCGGCGCGACGCTGCTGGATGGTTCGGACAAGCCGATCGGTTACCGCGTCTACGAGGATCCCGTCGGCCATCCCTTCTGCCTGATCACTCCCGAGGGAGCATGACCTTTGCCAGTTAGGGTCCGGCGTCGAAATGTGCTTCGAACTGGGTCGCTGACCTGGGTATTCTCCGGACGCTGAGGCGGCCTTCGTCTCATCATGTGCTCCGACCAAGGTGCACCGATCGAGACGAAGGCCGTGAAGGTGAGTCTGCTGCCTGATGCCGGTCCCGGGGAAGTGTTCGCGCAAGCGTCACGCTTCCGGGAGGACTTATTCGACTGCCTTACCGCGCGCGGGGACGAACTGTTCGACCTCGTCGACGCGTTGCTCTGCGCGGACGGGCCGGTGGCCTCGCCGGTGGACTTGACGCTGGTGGCCGAGCACCGGCGCGGACACGGCGCGATGTACGAGGCGCTGAACTGCGGGACCGTCGACGTGCCCCGGCTGCGGCAGGTGCTGGCCGGTCTGTCGATGCCGCAGGCCGCCGACGGGCGCCTGGTCCTGGCGGTCGACGTCAGCAACTGGCTCCGTCCCGACGCGCCGACCAGCGCGGACCGCCTGTTCTGCCACGTCTACGGCCGCAGCGGACGCTCCTCGGACCAGTTCATTCCCGGCTGGCCGTACTCCTTCGTCGCCGCCCTCGAATCAGGCCGGACGTCCTGGTGCCAGTTCCTGGACGCCGTCCGTCTCGGCCCCGAGGACGACGTCGCCGAGGTCACCGCCGCGCAGCTCCGCCGGGTGGTCACGGACCTGATCGAGATGGGCCAATGGCACTTGGGCGACCGCGACATCCTCATCGTCTTCGACGCCGGCTACGACGCCCCGCGCATGGCCCACCTCCTGGGCGGCCTCCCGGTCGAGGTGCTGGGACGGATGCGCTCCGACCGCGTCATGCGACGGCCGACGCCCTCGCTCAAGGAGTACGCCCTGGCCTATCCCCAGGGCGGGCGACCGCCGAAGCACGGCAAGGAGTTCCGCTTCGCCAAGCCGGAGACCTGGGGCGAGCCGGACGCGGCAACCGTGCAGGTCACCGACCGAACGGCACCGCCCGCGCGATGGCATGGGACCGCATCCACCCCCGCCTGACCACCCGCTCCGCATGGATCGACCACACCGGCGAACTCCCAATCATCGAAGGCACGCTGATCCGCCTCCAGGTCGACCGCCTGCCCGGCGGAGGCGAGCCGCTCCCGCTCTGGCTGTGGTCGTCCGCCACCGGCCTGAACAGCGAGGACGCCGACGTGCGCTGGCAGGCGTTCCTGAGGAGGTTCGACATCGAGCACCTCTTCAGGCTGATGAAACAGACCCTCGGGTGGACCCGTCCGAAGCTGCGAACCCCTGAAGCCGGCGAGCGCTGGACCTGGCTGATCATCGCCGCGCACACCCAGATCCGCCTCGTGCGCGAGGCCGCCGCCGACTTGCGACGGCCGTGGGAGAAGCCCGCCGAGCCCGGCCGGCTCACCCCGGCCCGAGTCCGCCGGGGGTTCAGAAACCTCCGCCCACATCTCACCTGCCCGGCCCGTGCACCGAAACCCTCAACACCCGGACCAGGCAGGCCGCTTGGCTCGAAGAACCGGCGGCCCGCCACCCGCTACGACGTGGGCAAGACCGTGAAACGACCCGAGAGCATCACCGAACGAAACCGACTCAGACCATAAAGAACAAGCTGAGAAGCTGTGTCACAACCGACGATCTGTGACGTTCCGTGACTGGTTGGCCGTAGGGCTGGCCTGGGGAGGCCTTGACTCCGCTCTCCTTGACGGCGATATCGCGTCAGTTCGGACGGCCTGGCCGACCAGATCCGTTTCTGTCGATATGCGTGTGCGTGGCGGCAGTTTGGGGTGCAAGCTGCCGGGGTGAATATGGAAGAGGTCCGCGCTCGGTTGGTAGGTCGGTTCGGTCCCGAGGCAGAGGGTTGGCTCGCTGAGGTTCCGGATCTCGCTGCGCGGCTGGCTGCGCGGTGGGGTTTCGTGCTCGGTGAGCTGTTCGCGAGTGGAGCCTCCTCTGTCGTCTGGCGCTGTCAATGGCCTGACGGAACGCCGGCGGTTCTCAAGCTCAGTGCGGATCGGGCGCTGTTGTCCAAGCAGGTGGAGATGCTGCGCTTGTTCGCGCCGTCGGGTCGGGTGCCGGCCGTATTGTCTGCCGACGCGGAGGCCGGGGCGATGGTGTTGGAGGAGGTCCTGCCCGGCACCGAGGCCGAGGACATGCCGCAGACGTCCTTGCCGCAGCAGTGGGGAGAGTTGCTTGCCGCGCTGCACGCCGTGGCCCCACCCGCGCACTGGCCACTGGATCTGCGCGGTCGGTTTGACGAGGCCTTCGTCCGGATCGGCCGACGGCTGTCCGAGCCGGCCATCGGCGCACGGATCGACCAGGCCTCGTGGCAGCGGGCGATACGGCGCTGTGAGACGTTGCTGGACAGTCAGGCCAGGCTCGTGTTGCTGCACGGCGATCTGCACCTCGGCAACGTCCTGGACGGCGGCCCGTCGCGCGGTCTGATCGCGATCGACCCGAAGGCATGCGTGGGCGACCCATGCTTCGACGCCGTCGACTATGTGGTGGCCGGCGCCGGACAAGAGGGCGTCGAGGCACGTTGCCAGCAGGTGGCGACCGCGTGCGGGCTCGATGGGGACCGGTTGTATGCCTGGTGCCGAGTGATCGCGCCAATGGCAGCCATCGCGCACCTCACCTATGACGGTCCAGAACCGGCGATCGACGAACTACTCTCCCTGTCTCGCTGATCCCACGCAAATAGCAGTTCCTGCCGGTCAGAGCGACCTCGGCTCTCGTCAGCCACGTGTCGTGCGTCCGGCCAGGTCGCTCCAGGACACCCTGCTTCGCGTACGGCGGCGAGGGCCAGGCGGATCGTCTGTGGCTGCATTCGCCGGATGCGTATGGGTTTGGGCTTGCCAGCCGCTTTCACGGGTTCGACGGGGGGTGGTGACGTGCCTGGTGGTCGGGGACCCCCGAACGACTCCAGCAGCTCGCCCAGCTCGGCCTCCACTGGGCGCAGGGGTGACGCGCGTGGCAGGCTGCGCCCGAGGGGTCCGCGCCGGACCCATCCAGCACGGACCCCTCTTCGGCGCGAGGAGCGTCGAACGAAACGCTGGCCGCTACCTCCCCACATCTACGGTGGCAAGCCTGGCTCGCAAGGGACGCCCGGTCGTTTGCACCAGGACCGCGGGCGGGCGGCGCCGCTGCCGGGCCCGGAGACGACTCACCTCCGCGTCGCGGGGAGACCCCCACGGCGGCCAGGATGCGGACGGGGTGGTCGGGATCCCCCGTCCCATGTCGAGATCGACGTCGTGTCTTCCCTGCCGACTCGGGGGTGTTCCGATCGGCAGGGTGGTGCCCGACAGGGAATCGGAGTTCCGTCCTAGCATTTCCGCTGCCCCCGCGGGTCTGGACAGCCGGGGCGAGTCGCTCTGGGGTGGATCAGTGGAACAGTTTGGGGGACTGGCCCCCCCTGATGGGGATCTTCAGTTCCCCCTGCCGACCACTCAGGCCCCAGCCCCGTGCGAGGGGCGGCACCGAGGGGCGGTGATGGTGAGATCGCCATGCGGCCGACCTTCAGTCCGCCGATGTCGAGCCACCTGGCTCGTGCAGCGTTCAGCTCAGGTCAGGCAGCATCGGAATCGGCCACCCCCGCCTCTCGTGCGGTGCCAGCCCGCCAGGGCCCTGGAACTGGGGGTGTCACACTTTCATCGCGTAGACGTTGCGGAATCCGGGATGCTCGCCGAGGCCCCACATCCATCCGTTGCGGCCGTCGTAGCTGAGGTCTTCCGGTCCGCGGGAGACCCGCCACATCTCCTTGGCTGTCCCCTCCTGGTTTGCTCCGAGCAGTGCGGTGCTGAGGTAGCCGTCGTCGTTCCCCACGCTGACGGAGAGGTACATGGTGTTGTTGACGGTGACTGCTCCCTGAACCCCGCGGCCTTCGGGGATGCCGGTTCCCCGGTGGATGGTGTAGACGTCGGCCGCTGTGGCGGTGTTGCCTTCGGTGATCAGCGATCCGCTGGGGCCGTAGGCGAAGCTCCACCGACCGATGCTCTGCGAAACGCCGTCCGTCTCCCATCCGTTCACGATGAGGGTGGTTCGGCGGAACGGGGACGCCAGGGAGGTGCGGTCCACCGCAACCTGGGAGAACCTGAGGGCACCCGGGTTGTTTGACGTGTAGGTGCGGCTCAGGGGCAGCGCCCACGGGGCTTGGGAGTCGCCGGTCCGGAAAATGTCGTCGGTGTTGAACACCAGCAGGGCGCTCTGCTTGCTGTCCGTGACATACAGCCGGTTGCGGTACCAGGCTAGGCCACCCGCGTGCAGGCCCTTGATCACTCCGAAGGTGTAACCGCGGCCACTCGGCTTGGTTTCCACCAGCTTGATGTAGTGGTAGCGCCCGGCCCCGCGGTCGATGAGGGCCACGCGTGCACCCTTGGGATCGTCCTCGTTGTACCAGGAGACCATCATGCGCGTGCCGTCCCGGCCGGTCGCGTCGTAGTAGGTCGTGATGCCCTGGGGCCACCAGCGCCTGGCCTCATCGTTGGCGTCGCGGTCGTTCGGGGACCAGCCATAGGCCACGACAGGGAGGGGTGTGTCCTGCGGCCAGTCGGGAATCTTCGCCGGCACCCGGCGGAACTCCCAACTGCCCACGCGGGGTAAGGGCAAGGTCGTCGCGTTGAGCCTGCCGCGCCTCATGTTGAGCCAGCGGATTCCGCGTACGTGGGTCGCGGTCTTGGACGGATCGTATGTCAGTGCCAGGTTGGGTTTCGCCGGAGCGGCTACGGCCGTCTCCGGCACGAGTAATCCGCCCGCCATCGCGGCTATCGGCGTCGCTGCCATGCCCCGGAGGATGGTTCTGCGTGAGGTGTCCATGACGCCGTACCTTAAGCCGGAATGCCGGGCTCCCTCCGCGTCGCGTGGTGGATTTTTCGGACTTTCTCCGGGCTCTGAGGCGCGACGATGCCCCTGCGAGAAGGCCGACTCCAACGCGGCTTCACCGTGCGGAATCCCACTCCGTGCTCGCGCATCAACGCCCGGTGCGACATCCCTACGGCCATCAGGACGTCGGGCAGAACCAGTTGCCCGCGATGGGGTCCGGTGGGCAGCAGCCGCCCGGTGCGGTGGGGGCGAGGACGGGGTGGGTGCAGCGGCGGCGGTGGCGGGTCTGGGCCACGCATCGGATGTCTTCGACCGTGTGCTGGGCGAGGTAGAGGCACAGCAGCCGACGGGCCGGGCCGAGCTGGCGGCGTCGGAGTCGCGGTCGGAGTGGGCGGCCTGTGTGCTGGCGGGAGCAGGAGTGGGGATGAAGGCGCCGGTGTCGGTCAGGCGGCGGGTGTGGACGGCGAGCTGGCGGCGGAGCGCCTCGAGGCAGGCGGTGGCGCATCGCACCGCTCTCACCGCGAGCCGCCAGGGGCAGGTCGTGGTCGTCGCTCAGTCGTAGATTTGCTCCAGCACCGAGGCGGGCACGGCCTTTGCCACCCCACCACCGAACAGGCCATGGCCGCCTGACCGCTACCCGGGCTGATTCGAGTCGTGCGCTCCGTACGAGCGCCGCTGCACGGCCACGTCCAGAGCCTTGCCCACCGCCGGCCCGGACAGTGGCTCCCCCCGTGCCCAGCCGATCACCGACTCGGCCACCGAGTACAGCTTGATGTTGGTCTGCTGGGAAAATGCGCGCAGCACCTCGAACCCAGCCGAAGGCGGGATCCGGTGGACCGCGATGAGGACACCGATGGCCTGGTCGACCGTCGCATGAGAGCCGACCGCCTGGCGTAGCTGGGCGTTCTCCTGCTCCAAGCCGATACCCGAGGCGCCACGGTTCTCGGGCCGCTGCGTGTGTAGAATTTCCTGATCCACCGCGGCCCGCAATTTTGCGGTCCCGTCGTCCTCGTCCTCCTCCAAGCGCCCTGCGGGCTGGAGCGGAGCAGCGGTAATCGTCATCGGGCGCCCTCCCCGCCCAGCTCTCGCGGCGAGGGAACGCGATTGACTGCATCACGCAGCCGTGATGCCGCCGGATGCAAGTAGGGGCGCGCGGATTCGGGGTGCTTGTGCCCCAGGAGCATCTGCACCTCGTCCAACTTGCCGCCGGCGTCGACGACGTTGCTGGCCATCGCGTGCCGGCACATCCGCGGTCCCACCCTGCGGTCCAGTCCCGCCCGCCGAGACAACGACTCGCACAACTCCCCTGTTGCGTCCGCAGAGACCGGCGCACCCAGAGGGTGACGGAAGAGGTTGACGAGTAGAAAGTCGCCGCCGTCGGACCCCAGACGCTCATGCCGTTCCAGCGCGTACTGGTCGAATGCCTGCACGACCAGGAAGTCCACGGGCATCACCCACGACTTCTTCGACTTCGACCACGCGTTGTTCTCGTTCTGACGCCGGACGACATGCACGTGGGCGCCTTCGACGTTGCAGCCCAGTGACCGAGGAGTCCAACAGCAGGTGAGGATCACGGCGACGAAGGCCAGCGACCTGCGCTGGACGCAGTCCGACCCGGGACAGCAGGAGCATGATCAGCCGGTCGCGCGCTGAGCGGCAGGCGAGGAACAGCGCAATGACCTCCTCGTCGCTGGCTCGGTCGACCTCGGTCTCGGGCTCCTGGAGCCGATGGTGGGCTCGCAGGCGGTGGCGCATCGCACCGCTCTCACCGCGGGCCGCCAGGGGCAGGTCGTGGTCGTCGCTCAGTTCGTAGATCTGCTCCAGCACCGAGGCCGGCACGGCCTTGTTGGTGACCGCGTGGACCAGGAACATCCGCACGGCTGTGAGCACTTTGTTGATCCGGGTGTCCCCGCGGACTGGCTTGGTCCCGGGCCCGGGCACCACGACCTGGCGCTGCCCGCCGTTGCCGGTCCACCTCAGCCAGAGGATGAACAGCCCCATCTCGCGAGCCGCCGTACGCCAGTCACGCCCCGTGCTCACGCACCAGCGCAAGAACAAGACGAGACCCTCGGCGTACGCCTTCGTCGTCAGCTCCGCCCGCCCTCGCCCCAGCCGAATCTCCCGCAGGAAGTGGTCAGCGTCCTCGACGACCTCAAGATCGTCATCTACCACGGTCCAGTACCGGAGGCCCGAAGGCAGCCGAACAGGAAATGCACGCACTTGTACCCCTAGTCCACGAGTCGATCGCAACGATCCACCGCAGAGCCACACCCCCGGAGAACCTGTCCTACGGCCCCCACGAGGAGGTGCCGTACGACGTCACACCACAGTCCTGAAACCCCCCGAGAACATGGGCCGGGTGCGGGTGCGCAAATACTGCGAGATCGAGGACCGTGAGGTCGACCAGAGCGAGATCGGCAAGGGCTACCAGCTGACCAAGGAGCAGGTCATCCCGATCAGCGATAAGGAGCTTCAGGACCTGCCGCTGCCGACGGCGAAGACACCTCACGTTGCTATGCCGTCAAGTCGGTTGCCTTCAGCCCCTGTAGCGTGACCTGCCTATTCGAACGGGTGGGGGTGAACGATGGTCGACGTGGTGCGCGTGATGGAGGCACTGGCGGAGCAGGGCGTCACGGTGCTGTTCAAGGCGGATGCGGAGCGCATGCGTGATGGCGTCAGGCCGTGGACTTTCGTCGCGAACGGCGGCCCCTTCCATGAGGACCTGCTTGTGCGCACTGATGCGGCCTCGGTGGAGGCCTGCCTGAAGATCTGTCTGCCTCAGCTGCGTGACCGCGGGCTGGTCATCCCTGAGTGAGCTGCGGCCCAGTCGGCCGAACTATGCAGCAGCGGCTTCTGTCGCTTCGGGTGAAGCCGGAAAAACCAGGCGCTCGTCGAAGAGTCGCCGGTGCTGGAGGCAGTGGTAGAGCTGGCCGATCATGCGGTTGAAGAGGTTGCGCTGGGCGGCGGCGTGCCAGTCGCCTTGTTCGCGTCGGCGTCGGTAGTGGGCTCCGGCTCCTGGCGAGTGGCGGAGCGCGGAGAAGGCCCACAGGTAGCCGGCGTGGTTGAGCCGGTCGTTCTTCACCCATCGCCTGGTGATGGCGGACTTCTTGCCCGAGGCGCGGGTGATGGGAGACGAGCCTGCGTATGCCTTGAGGCCGCGGGCGTCGGCGAACCGAGTTCTGTCGTCCCCGATCTCGGCCAGGATTCGGGCGGCGAGCTGGATACCGAGCCCGGGGAAGCTCAGCAGGATCTCGGCGTCCGGGTGCTGGGGGAAAGCCTCTTCTACCGCTTCGGCGAGGTTGTCGGCAGCGGCGCAGGCCGCCTCCAACTGGATGAGCAGGGCGAGCATCTGCTTGCCGAGAGCATCCTCGACCAGCGGCGGCTGGTGGGGCCATTCGCCCCGAAAGACCTCGCGGAGGCGGTCGGCCTCGGCGTCGATGCCGCGCTGGCGGCCGGCTCGCTTGAGCGCGGCCTGGATCTGGGGGCGGGTCAGTCGTGCGGCCCGAGCCGGGGTCGGGGCAGCCTTGAGGAGTTCCCGGGCCTCGGGACGACACAGACCGTTGGTCCAAGCGGCGAAGGCGGCCGGGGCGGAGGGATAGTACTCACGCAACAAGGACTGGAGCTGGTTGGCGAGCTGCTGCCTGTTCCATAGCGAGTCCTGCTGAGCGCGGGCCAGGACGGAGATCGCGCGGCCGAGGTCGCTGTCGTCGGGCAGTTGCCGGTGGGCGTGCATGTCAGTGCGGAGGATGTTGGCCAGGACCAGGGCGTCGCCGGGGTCCGACTTCCTGCGAGAGACGCTGTGCCGGTCGCGGTAGCGAGCGGCGGCCATCGGGTTGATCGCGAAGACCTGCCGCTTGCCGGTCCGCAGCACAGCAACCAGCAGGCCGCGGGAGGTTTCGATCGCGACCGGAATAGGGTTCTCGGCGGTGTCGCCGTACTCGGCGAGCAGCTCCAGCAGGATCTTGTAGCCGTCCGCATCGTCGGTGATGTGCCGCTTGGCGAGCAGTTGGCCGGTGTCATCGACCAGGGCGACGTCGTGGGTCCGTTCCGCCCAGTCGATTCCGCAGTAGATCAAGATTCCCCTCCCCAGAGTTCGGCATTTACGCTGGTCACGAGCGCATGCGGGCCACGCAGCGACCTAATCCCAGGACTCGGCACGAGGGCCGGTCCGCCACCTCACTAGCCGTTCGTGGCACCAGCGCACCCCACGGGCCTCGGTCTGCACAGGAGCTCGGTGGGCTCGGGCATATCGAGAGGTCGCCATGGGGCGGGCTCGCACCACTAACGTCAACGAGTGACCAAAGCCCGGGCTTCTCTGAGTCATAGCCAAGGCATGGTGGTGGCGGCCACGAACGTCAGACGCCACCACTCTTTGCATAGGCGTCGACGCCGGGCGATCGAAAGGCATGCGCCTGACGCACGTGACCGCCACCACCAGCACCACGACCGCGCACCGATCTACGTTGAGGCCTCGACGGCCCGGCTGCACTTGGATGTCACGGTCTGGTACTCGAACGCTCTGAGAAGCACCCGCTCCTGCGGAACGCTCACAACTACGGATTAGGCGATCGAGATCGTCGCGTTCGTGCCGCTGGACTCCGTCGACCCTCTGAAGATCGGCGAGGGCTACTACCTGGCGCCGAGCGGGCTTATCTAGATCTCGCTCTGATACTTGCTGGTCAGCAGGGTGTCGTGTGGTGAGGGACGTGAGGTGTGGAAGGTCAACCTGGAGCGTCAACTCTGCGTCGAGGTGGATTGGTTGTGGCAGTGGCCCCGCCGAAGGCGGGGCCACTGCGTTGATCTGTGAGGTGCGGTTGCGGTCGGTGCCGAAGCTCTGTGCTTGTCATGCTGGCGAGGGAGGCAAGGTCACGGGCGTGAGCGCGGGGGATTGAAGACGCAGAACTCGTTGCCCTCCGGGTCGGCAAGGACGATCCAGCGAAAGCCGTGTTCGCTCATTTCTTCAGAGAGCCGCTCGGCGCCGAGTCGTTCGAGACGGTTGGCCTCGGAGGTCAGGTCTGCGGTCCCGAAGTCCAGGTCAAGGTGCATGCGGTTCTTCCCCTGCTTGGGTTCTGGGACGTGCTGCAGGAGGAGAGTTGGTGCTGGAGTCTGCCCGACCAGGCTCAGGTAAGGGGGTCCGTGGAATCCGCGCCGGTAGTCCAGCGGGGCGAGCGCTGCGAGCCAGAAGTTCGCTTGCGCTTCGGTGTCGACACAATCCAGCGTCACGACGATCTGCATGGCGGAACGGTAGGAGCCCTGGTCCGCCTTGACGATCCATTTTCTGCAGCACCCGGGCTCCTTATGCCTTGCCGCCCTGGTTGGTGTCGCGGATCATCTGCCGCAGGCTCGTGCGGGCGGCCGCCAAGTCGGCTTCCAGGGCGCGGGCCTTCTTCTTCAGCGGCCGCAGCTCGGCGAGTTCTGCTTCCAGTTTCCGGTTGGCATCGGCCTCGACTTGGTGGCGTGGTGTGCCCTGCGCCTTCGTGTGATCCGTGACCGCGACCTGGACGTCGCCGGCGAGGTCGCGCCAGGCCCGCCACGCGGTCTCCCACGAGGTCTGCTGCTCCTCGGTCCAGGCGGTCTGAGTCGGTCGACCGTGAACGAGCTGATGATCCAGCTGGCGGCTTTTCTGCAGAAGCATCCGGACGCTGCGCCGGAGCTTCAGGACCTGGTCGACGAGATCAAGGGTGCGGGCGACGGTGAGGGGGCGCAGACCAGCGTGCACCACAACACCAACAGCCAGGTCGTCATCTCCGCTGGTGACATCAACGCCTCAGGCGGCTTCCACTACCGCTCCCCGGAGCAGAGCCGGTGAGCGAGGAGACTTTCCCGAGGCCCGTCGCACCACCGCCGCCTCCCCCACCCGTCGCCCCGCCGACACCCGGCTTCCAGGTAAGGGTGGGCGGCAACCAGAACTCGAAGATCATCATTGCCGCCGGCTCCATCTCGATGAAGGACAAGCCTCAGGGGCCGGTGGCCCACATCCCGCAGGCCGAGCTCGACGTCGTACAACGGGCGTGGGTGGATCTGGATGCGCGCGACCAGCACGTGCGGACGGCGGAGGAGGCAGTCGCCCGTCTCACCGGGGATGGGCCTCGTCTGGCAGTCGTCGCGGGCCCGCCTGGATACGGCAAGCGAACTGCCGGAATCAAGGCATTGTGGGAGGTGTCCCAGGGGCAGTCCCTCGAGCTCCAGGAGATCGTGCCCGACTGGGAGAAGCCCGGCTCCCCGGACGTCGCAGAGCTGCCTGACGAACCGGGCACGGGCTACCTGCTGGACGTGGCCGCGGAGATCAGCGCCTGGCAGAATCGGGGCTCTGTCGCGCAGCAACTCTTGGCGTACGCGGAGAAGCTGAGGTTCTCGGGCTCGTTCCTCGTCGTGATCGCCGACGAACACGGCTGGCCCGAGGCGGTGTCGGGGGCGGTCGCGGGCGCCGTCGTGCGCGCCACGGCCCGGCCGTCCGCGCGTCGCGTGGCGAGGATGCATCTGGAGTACGTCCACCGTCAACCGGACCGCCTGCAGTGGCTGGCTGGCACTCCGTCCGACACGGGCCTGGCCGGCAAAGCCGCGCAGCAGTTAACCGATGGCAGCCGACCAGCTGACGCGGTCGACCTGGCCGCCAAGCTTGCCGCCGCGGAAGACTCCCCGGAAGGGCTCAAGAATGCCTTGAGCGCCTTCCAGGAGTGGCGCACCGACGTGCGGGACGTCTTCGCGGCGACCGAGGAGAATCCCGATGACCGCGCCCTGCTGATCTCCGCTCTCTTCCTCAACGGCAAGGACGCGCTGACGGTGCAGGACGGTGCCCGGGCACTGCTGGGTGAAACGCCGAAGGCGGACGTCCGCACGATCCTGACCGGACCGGATCTGACCAGCCGACTGATGGCGATGGGCGCAGAGGTCACCGGGCGGACCGTGTCACTGGACCACAAGCCCGGATACGCCCGTGCCGTTCTGCTCCACCTGTGGCAGCAACGTGCCGACATCCACCCGCACCTGCTGAAGTGGCTGGACACCGTCACCTCCCCGAAGGATGCGGGTGCCGACCGGCTGGCTGACATCAGCGACCTCTTGGTCGAACTGGCCGTGGCCGAGAACGATATTCGGGTCGTGCAGAAAGTCCACGCCTGGATCGACAACGGGGCCGACAGTCCCGAGCACCGCGCGCTCATCGCCCGCTTCCTGACCGTCGCCGCGGAGTCGGACACGCTGGGAGCCGGAGTCAGGGGCCTCCTACTGGACTCTGCGCAGGAGACTACGCAAGCCGTCGCAACCGTCGTCGCCCTGGTCTGCCAAGGTGAGTTCGCCGAGCACTACCCGCGCCAGGCCCTCGTCCGTCTGCGGCACATCCTCGACCGACCCGAGAAGGACGAGGCCGTACGAACGGCGCAGAAGGCCCTGCGAGACATCGCGCGCCGGGACGGTCAGCTGCCACGCGTGTGGAGCACGGTAGTCGTAGCCCGGGGGTGACGCATCCGGTATTGATGACAGCGAACCTCACGCTCATCAGCGCCAGCCGCCAGGCCGGGTCGCCGAGGCGCGGCAGTTGCACCGGGTCGAAGCCGGGCCGCAGTCGGGTGAGAGTGAGCACGAACGCGTCGGGCGCCGGGCGATCACTCCGGGTCCGGTCGGTTCGGGCTGCAAGGTGCTCGCGGGCCGGGCCTCCGCTCCAGCCTGGCGTGGATCAGCTCCCGGTCCGGCTCGCTCGCGGCGGCGACGAGGCGGGGCCTGCTGTCGGTGGTGGTGTAAGGGGTCAGGGTGTCGCTGATCCGGGCGGTGTGGGCTGCCCAGCCCGCGGGCCACACCCGGGTGGGGTGCCACCGTCGAGCGCAGCGACTCCAGCGCCTGGTGGAGGCAAGCGATGCGGGGCAGGTCGCGGCCGGTGGTGACCGCGTTGCGGCAGGCGAAGCACAGCAGAACGACACTGCGCACGGCGTCCCGGCAGCGCCGTGGTCGGAATTGTGGAAGTCCGCGCACGAGGCGACCGGGGTGCGGAGTCGGCCGCCCAAGAGCGGGAACGCCTCCCCGCCTCGAGGCGCGGTTGAGTTCGCGAACCAGCCGGCAGGGGCGGCAGGACGGGCGGGGCCATCCCGTTAGTCTCTGACGATGGCTGATCCACATCCCGCCGTCTATAAGGCGTACTTCACCCGCACGCCCTTCCAACTCCTCGCTGGGGTGGGCTGGAAGCGTCTGGTCGCGTTCTGCGTCGATAGCACGGGCATTCTGCTCGGCGGTGCGCCAGCCCGCTATAGAGCTCAGACGGCGTTCGTGCCGTGGGAGGACATCACATCGGTGGTCGTGTGGCAGCAGCGCATGGCTGGCCCCTCAATGAACTACGTCGGCGTCCACCGTCGGGCGGGAGCCCCGGAGCTGCCAGGGGCGAACCGCAAGATGACTCCCGCACAGGCAGCTCGCACCGCGCCCCACGTCGAGTACGAGCTTCTCCGCGCGAGCCGGCCCATCAACTTCTGGCGTCTCGACCCCCATCGCCTCCAAGCCGCAGTCGATTCCTTTGCTCCCAACGTTCCAGTCCTGGTGTACCAACAACCACACCTCCGTTGAAAGGAGATCGTCACCAACATCAGGCTAGCCCTCCCCTATCAGCCACCCGTAGCCGCCGACTTGGGCTGAGCTGCGGGCGCTCTCGAGGGGCCGGGCCCGCTGGTTCAGAGCGGTGCGACGACGTGGAGGGCGACAGCCTGAAGGCCCGGTTCCACCATGAACGTGGGAAGCCGGGCCTTCTTGTTGTCCGGTGGGGCCGTCCTCAACGAGGGAGTGGCAAGCACCGCACGAGTCAGGCTGACTGTTGCTTTTGCTGACTGAGTTCGAGCAGCAGCGCCTGGTACTCCTCAGGATGCTTCTCGCGCAGGACCGCCATCCACAGCCGCGCGCCCTTCACGAAGTCGGCTGTCGCCATCTTCAGGTGCAGGTGTTGGACGACATAGAAGGCGTCATCGTAGGGCAGCTTGCGCGGCTGTTTAGCGTTGTCCTGGTCCGTTCCGTCCGAGGCAATTTCAGCTCGGTCGGTAGCGCCGGAAGGATCGGCTGTTTTCTGCGAGGCCTGACGTTGGGCTGGAGGCCTGGTGGCGTTTCGCATCGGCCTCCCGGCGGACTGGTTGTCTGCGGACAGCGAGCCACTTGAGGTGTGTGCTGCCTCTGCTTCTGTGCTGCGGGCCGGTGGTGAGCCAACTTGCGTGGTGATTGCGCCGTAATCACCCGCAGGTGGGCTCTTGGCGTCGTCCTCGTCAGTGTCAGCTGTTCGTTGCTGCGTGCCGCGTTTCGCTACGTGTGCCGTTTCCTCCTTGCGTGCCCGCTCCGCTTTGAGCTCTTCCAGAGCGGCTTCCTGCTGTTCGGCCGGCTTGTTGCCGACCGCGCGCAGCAAGTCGATGGGCTCCTGGCCGATGCGGGCTTGGAGTTCTGGACTCAGTTTGAGAAGTGCCAAGCGCTGGGAGATCCAGCCTTGGGAGCGGTGGAGGCGTTTGGCGAGGGCTCGCTGGCTGCCGTGAATGTCCAGGAGACGCTGGAGGGCCCGGGCTTCGTCGAGTTCTTCGAGGTCCTGGCGGTGGATGTTGGCGACCAGGGCGGACTCGAGGAGCTCTTCGGGCGTGGAGCCTTGGTCGTCGCTGACCATGACCTTGAGCGTTTCAAGGCCGGCCTCACGGGCGGCGGCGAGGCGGGTGCTGCCGTCCACGACGACGTGGGTGGTGTCCGGCTCAAGGTCGGCTTCGCGTTCCGGGTTGGCTTTGACGTAGGCGTCGCGGTTCATGACCGTGACGGCTTGCTTCTGGCCGTGAGTCTTCAGACTGCCCTTGAGGTCGGTGAGGTCCCCGAGAGTGGAGCGGGGGTTGTCCGGGTTGAGGCTAATCCGATGCACAGGGAGTTCTGTGGGGGCGGCGATGCCCTCGGTCGGGACGCCCGTGGCGGCAGCGACGGCCTGGCGGCGTGCGCTGACTGTGCGCACTCCTCCACCGAATCGGCCGGAGCCCAGCTGATCGGCCTTGCTCACGAGACCTCCCTTGCCAGGGCGCGCATGCCGACAGCCTGCTGTGACTTGGGGGCGTAGGACAGCAGGGGTTTCTTCACGCGGACTGCTTCTTTCTGTTCTTTGAGGTCGCCGATGAGTCCCACGACCCGTGGATCCTTTATGTCCACCCATCCCTGGAGGGATGAGGTCGCGATGTATCCGCGGCGGGAGTCGTAGAGGTTGACGACGATGCCCAGGTAGTCGATGTCGACTTGGAGGTCTCCGCGCAGGTCGTCGATCTGGGTGGTGAGGAGTTCGTAGGCGTCGGCGGAGCTGTCCTCGGCTTGGACGACGATGAGGGCTCCGGATTGTCCGGGTTTTTCGCCGTCGCGCCGGCGTCCGTAGTAGGCGGCGGCGTCCATGCTGAGGCCGAGGCTGGGCGGGCAGTCGACGATGATTACGTCGTAATCGGCTTCGAGGGGGGCGAGGGCCCGCTCGAGCGCGGCTTCCCGGGCCCGTACGGCGGACAGGCGTACGTCGAGGAGGAAGGCGTCGTTGCAGGCGGGCAGGAGGTGGAGGCGGCCGCCGAAGGTGTCGTCGTCGACGGAGACGATGAGGTCGCGCAGGTCGCCCTTGGCGTCGCCGGCCATGTGGTTGGTGAGGCTGTCGCCGTTCAACGGCAGCGGGCTGCCGCCTAGCTGGTTGGTGAGGTGGCACTGCGGGTCGAAGTCGACGAGAAGCACGCGCAGCCCGAGGCCGGGCAAGTTCTCGATATCGAGTGGGTCGCTTCCGGATTCGGATTCGTCGTTGTGCACCTCGCTCGCGCGCAGTGCCTTGGTGAGTGCCTTGGCGACGCGTACCGGGTGCAGCTTGTTGGGGTCTTCGGCCAGTGCCTCACCTAGTCCGGCGGTGACAGCGGTCTTGCCGACTCCCCCCTTCTGATTGCAGACGACGAAACGGCGGGTGATCGCGGGGCGCTCGATGTCTGGGGCGGGATTGGTGTCGAGCCACAACTGGACGGATTGGGCCAGGCCCTGGATGAGGGAGACCCGCCGGTCGGCTGTGATCCGCCGGAACTCCTCCCACTGCCCGGGAGGCAGCCAGGTGGAGAAGGAATCGGCGCTTGCGGTGTCGACGGGGGCGGGGGTGGAGGCAAGGCTGCACCAGTCGGTGATGCCCTGTTCGACTGCGGCCTGGATCTCGATGCCGTGCTGGGCGGCTCTGATTTTGAGGTTCTGCCGGAGCCATCCCGGCAGCTTGGAGACGACCTTCTCGCGGTCGCTGGAGGTGGCTGGCGAACTCATGAAGGACACCATACTAACGCTCGTGATCAACTGCAGCATTGAAACGTTAGTTGGACCAAGTTGATGAGGGTTCACCTACTCCCCCGGCCGATTACACCGTGACCACCTTCCTCCGACTGCCATCCCCCGCCGAGTGATTACGCCGTAATCACTCTGTCCGAGGAGTCCGACAGGAAGCAGGACACGGCAGCAGTGGACGCAGTTGTGTCACGTCCGAATCTCGCCTGTGGCTGCCGCGCCAAGGCTGCCCGTACTCCCCCACTGTTGGACGGCCCGTGTCGTTCAGCGCTGGGTGCCCATGCCGGGCAAGCCGCGCCCTCCCCCTCACACGAATCGACCCGCGCCGGTCACTGCCCGCTCGGGCAGCGAGCAATGCATCGTGGTGTCGGAGACTGCAGCAGGCTCGGCTGGCAGAGCCCACAGCCCGGCCCGGGCAACAGCATCCTCGGGACGGTCACCTCGCGTGCCAACCGCCTGCAGGCCGGACACCCACTGACGCCCCTCTCGCAGCTGCAAGGACGGTGGTGCGGCGGGCGCGTAGATAGGGTCGTAGAAGTCGCCGCCCTGTGGCGCCGGGATGAGGTGCGCTCACCCTCGCCCTCTAGTACGAGGAGGCGGGATCCTTGATCCTCTATACATGCTGCTTCCTATCGCCCATGAGAAGACCGAGCTGATCGAGGTTGTCCGCATCGTCGACCCGATACGGCACATCACTTCGGAGGATTTGACCGGTGAGGAGGTCGCCACCTGGGAGGCACCCCGGACTGGCCAGGTCCTATCTCTCATCCGAGACCTTCCGGGCAGCGAGCTGCAGCGCTGCTTCATCCCGGGCTGGGGCATCCGGGCTCGCAGTGCGACGACCGACCTGCTGTTGCACCTGGCCTTCTGCTTCGACTGTCATGGAGTACGCCTGTGGGGACCAGGCGTCCCGGCCGGACACGAGGCGCTTCACAGCTTCGATCCGGACAGCGCTGCCGCCCAGGAGCTACTCCAACAGTTCCGCGACGCCGGGTCCGGCTGACTCCAAGGCTTGTTCGGCGCAATGCGGACGCCCCCGCGACCCGGTAGAGACGTCGAGGAAGAAGCGGTGGCGCCGGAGACGCCAGGATCCTTGTGCCGTCGGCCCTCGCAGAGATGGGGGCTCTGCTCTGTCGGCCGGGCGTTTGCGGCGTGCGTTCTAGCTAGCGCTTGATCGCATGGGTTCGTCAGGGTCGTGGTGACGATTCCGTCAACGCCCGCCACCGCGACGTCCTGCTTCCCAACTCAAGGAACTCGCCCGCATCCGCAGCGAAACGGCATCCGCTGGGGCGGCCGACCCGCTCTCGCCGCCCGATAAGGCACCTGGCGAACGTTTCAGCTCACAGAGCCACCTCCGCCTCGGATCTGTCTGTGCTACTTGACCAGCCGGAAGGCGGGGTGCCCGACTCGGGCCCGCAAGAACTCCACAGGTCCAAGCGCCATGCACGCCTCGTCCGCGATCCCCAACACCCTAGGAAGGCCAGCCACAACCGACGCCTGCCCGGTCCAGCAGCTCGGCCTTGACCGCGCCCCCGATGATGTCCATGACAGCGGCGGTCAGAAGGGCCGTGGCAAGATGATCGATCTCGAGATTGCAGCAGGCGCTGACATTGACGGCATGGGTCGGCCTGAAGCCGAAGATGGCCTCCACCTCGGGCTCGTCCGCGTGCTCAGCCTCGAAGAGGCTCTCATCGCCGATACCCGGCCCCATCAGGTGGACCAGGAAGGGCCGACGCCAGTCCTCGCGCTGCGGACTGAACCCACCAGGGCCGTGAGCTCCTCGTCCGCGGACGTGTTGCCGACAATTGACAGCGGGGACGGCCTTCGCCAGTCCTCCTCTCGCTTGTCCTCGACGGCCAGCCACTCTGCGAGCAGGTCGACGTCGAAGAACCCGGGCCACTTCTCGGCACAGTGAGAGGACAGGCCCACTAGCAATACGCGGAAGTCCCGCAACGCTGCCGAGGAGAGCGGCTGCGCCAACTCGATCACCAACGTCGGACCAGACATGCGGGAGCCTAGTTTGATCGGATCAGCGATCGCTCAAACTGTTCCCACACCAAGCAGCCCGCCCAAGCGCTGCCGCCGCCAACCCTGCGCACCTATGCGGTCAGAGCACTGGTGGTGAGCACGGCCGGCCCGGCACTGCAGATGCGCCCGCCTGCCGAACCTCATTGCATGCTCCACGACCGTGTGAGGCTCGAGAACGCACGGTGAGCGGGGAGCTGTCAGTGGCGCCGTGCATGATCAAGCTCATGACTCATGGTTCTGCCGAAGCTCTGCGTTCCCTCGCCTTGCAGCACCTGCCTCCCAACATCGCCGAACAGTGGCTGGGGCTGTTGCGGCCGTCTATACGACTGGGCATAGCCACAGGCTCAGACAGCGTGGTCGGTCAACTCGGTGGTCAGCCGAAGCTGCCAACCGGTACGCGCTGGCCAGTCTGGGAAGGACACGGGCCGCTCTCGTTCGTTGCTTCGATCGATTGTGCGGCTCTTCCCGCCCATACTCTGAACATTGACCTGCCAGAGACGGGGACACTGCTGTTCTTCTACTTCGACGGGCAGCTTGATGACGGCGACGCTCTCGTGCTGGCAGAGGACCGGGACAGCTGGCCCGGCGCTCGCCTGCTCTATGTACAGGCAGACGAAGGCCTACGGGAGAGGGAAACACCGGGGGAACTCAGGCCGTATCCTCTGGTTCCTCTGACAGCGCGGGTGGAGATGACGGCGGCTGATCCCTGGCATCCCTCGATCCGAGGAACCTTCGCGCCAGGTGCCCCGCTCGGGCAGAGGTACGACCACCCCGTATGCACTCAGGAGTTCCTCGAGGCGCTATGGGAGTTCGATGACACGGTCGGCCATCAGGTCGGCGGACATGCGCACTCCGTACAGAACCCTGTGGAAATCGAGATCGCAGAAGCTGTGCTGGAGGGGCCAGTGTCCTGGGAGGATCCGCGGCTGTCCGACGAGGCGGGCAGGTTGGTGCTGCTGGCGCAGTTCGACAGTGAGGATGCCGCGGGCATGATGTGGGGTGACAGCGGTGCGTTGTACTGGCTTATCCACCCGCAGGACCTGGCCGAGCAGCGCTTTGACCGGGCGATATTCACCTGGCAATGCAGCTGATGTCCGCCCGGCCCCTTTTGCATTCGGGGGATGTCCTCGACGGCTCGTACAAGGCGGTGAGCCATGAATCGGGCAGGGGCCCCCGGTCCATCGGGGGCAGCCGCACGCGCCTCCGGCTCGTGCGAGCACCAGATGCTTCTCCTGTAAGGAGGGGTCGGCCAAGGCACACGTCGATGGCCGAGGCGAAGGTGGCCCGTCGGCGCTCCGAGCCGCTCCGCTGTGGGTACTGCGGCCCATGACGAAGCGCCTCGGTGATTACGGCGTAATCACGGTGGGCACTGCGGCAACGTCGTCCCGCATAACAGTTCTCCCTTGTCGATCTGATGCCCCGTGGGGTCACGGGGGCAGTGGGATGCCGTTGGAGACGCTGATGACCTCGAACCCCGCACTTCGCTTAACGACAGGCAGCGAGGCGCCCCGGACTGTGGGTGATTACGCCGTAATCAGTTCGCCGATGAACGGGCCAGCGAGGCGACGCCGTCAGCGGAGCGAGCGCACGTGAGTCTGCTGGTGGTCCTGACAAGGCACCGACGCTGGCACCTGCACGAACCGGCGGGAGAAGCGCCGAGGCTCCCCTTATCCGCCGGGTGTGGGGGAGTCCTCCTCGCAGACTTCCGCTACTGGGACGGCGGGCGCTGCACGGATTGCTGTTCCAGGAACGCGACTGCTGCGGATAGGGCGAGGTGTGCCTCGTTGGTGGTGGCTGCGGGGAGTGCTAGACGCTTCTCTGCGTTGCCCAGGGCACGGACTGCAGCACTCAGATAGCGACTGAGGCTGACCATCTGGGTGGGGGTACTACAGCTGGACAACACCTCGGCTACCTCATCCAGCCAGTACTCAGCATCCTCATCGAGGACGAGACCACTTCGCTGTTCCAGCAGCCGGCCTGCTACAGGCATCAGTGACTGATGCCGACGCTGGGCAGCTTCCTGTGCCCGCCGTTCGGCTGCCCTTTCACGGCTGAGCCGTTGTTCGGTCGCCGCCACCGCCTCGGGCGTGCGCCGCACAGGCTCTGCCCCAGGGGCATCTTCCATCCAGGCTGCAGCCTTTAGCCGTTTGGCCTTGTTGTAGGCGGCATTGGCTGCGTTGACGGCGAGCGCGGGCGCCAGCTGCTGCCACTCGGCACCAGCTGCCCGTGCATCGGCCACTGCTCGAGCCTGGTGGATCTCAGCCCGCTCGCGCAGGTACTGCCATAGCTGGACACGCTTGAGAGCAGCTTGCTGCTGCCTTTCGGGTGGCAGGCGGCGCAGCGCGCTGGCGTGCTTCTCGGCATAGAGGAGCGCGCTGTAGGTCTCGTTGTCGGCGGGCATGCGTTCCACGCTGGGGTCTTCGGCATCCTCATGGAGTTGCCGGAGTTCCCCGACGACTGCTGTGGCGTCCAACTTTCCGACTTGAGTGCGCTGCTTGACCAGCGGTTTTGTCGGGGGGCTGGGCTTCCTGATGCGACTTGCCATGCGTTGCAGTGTGCCCGTTCAGGGTGATTCACAGAATGTGAATCACCTGACGTCGGGGCGAGGGAATCCGCTGAGAGGGCACCCCACACCTATCCGGTAGCGGCGTGAGCGGCCCCTATGGCTTTGGTGCACCAGGGATCCCGCTGGCCGGAGTCTTCGGATCGCCGACCGACCAAGCAGCGGCCTCGGGCACGACTGAGCCGCCCCTACCCGTGATCGAAGTGATTACGGCGTAATCACTCTGCGCAGGACCGTCCGTCCAGGGTGCGGCACGCAGGGCAGCCCTGAGCTACGGGTGATTACGCCGTAATCACTTCGCGAGCCACACAGCGACAGCTTCCTGGGGCGCTCTTCGCGGCGAACCAGTCGATCTCCCAGCGTCGCAGCCCGCGCGCCGTCCACGTGCCCTTGCCGCTGGGCGGGAATCTGAATCCGGCCGTGTGCAGGGCGAGCGCGGCGTCGTGCATCTCGCGCGCGACGCAGGGCCGTGGCGGGGGAGTCGGCCGGCGAAGACGTGCGGAACTCGGGGGCCGGGTTGGCGGTGTCCTGTATCAGGACGTCAACCTCGTAGGCGGACAGCGCCATGTTGTCCAGCTCCCTTCTTATGTCGGTGATGAGAGAACCACCGCGACCGCTCGGACCTCCGTCGTGGGAAGGCCGGGGCAGCACGGAAGCATCCGTAACACTGGGCAGCGGGTATGTCCTTGGCGGGCCGCGCGGTGCCCTGTGCGGTCACTGCGAGTCGACAGAGAGCGGGGGATGGTGGACGTGAACATTGTGACGTTGCTGGTCTCAGTGATCGCGCTGGTCACATCAGCCTGGTTGGCCTGGAGTCAGCTCACCTCGTCTCGGAAGTCGACAGTGTTGGCGATGATCCTGGAGGGGTTCAGAGACACCCGTGCTGATGATTACCTCGAAGCCATCGAGTACGTGTTGTACCGGCTGGCAGTCGAGCACCCACAGCCCGTCGCCTATCAACAACTCCCAGAAGAGAGCAGGCGGTACATCCAACGGGTCGGCCTGTTCTACAACGACCTCGGCAAGCTGGTCGCGCATGGTCTGGTCGATGAGTCCCTGATCACCGGCGCCTACGGCGGAAGCCTGCTGCGGGCATGGAATGTACTGGCGCCTTACGTGTATCTCGAGCGCCAAGAACATCAGCGTCAACCCATGCGTTACTTCGAGGACTTGGCTTGGCGGGTGTCACGCCGTCGTCCGGAAGCCGTGTATGTCAAGTTGGGGCTGCATCTACTTCCCCCTGAGAACTTGCACTGACCATTTGATGCGAAGGTGGCCGGGCTTCGTGAAGGCGCCGATGCGCGACAGCTGAGCGGTCACTGAAAACTGATGGGCCGCGGGCTATCTCCATCGACATACTGAGGGCGGCTGTCCCGTCGCCGAAGGAGATGTGTCGATGGAGGTGCCAGGGTTCACCGTGCTGGCGACCGAATCCGGGAGCGGGGGGCAGAGAGCCTTGCAGGCTGTCGGAGCGGTGACCGGACTGAGCCTGTGGCGGAGCAAGCTTCTTCTGGGCACCACCCCTGCGGCAGTTCTGGACGAAGCCCCGCTCGACACGGCCATCGTCGCGGCCCGGCGCCTGCAAGAGGCTGGTGTGCCTGCAGCCGTCCGGTGCACCTGGTGCGACCGGACGGTGTCCCGCGACGAGACACTGCTCGACCCAGGCCCCTGTGCATCCCGCTACTGGCCGACGGCCCATTGCCAGGCAAACTGCCTGACCAGCTGTGATTGCGAGTTCTGCAGCACCTATGGGCCCACCGGCCTCACCCTCTGAAACTGCGTCGAAGCATTGGCTCATCCCATAGTGGAACGATCTGCAGGGACGCTCATGGCCGCTGTGACAGTCCTCCGCCCGGACGGCGGAGGACCGACGAGTAGGTGCCCGCAGCGGTCAGCCAGCCTTCGCCCGTTCCTCGGGCCGCCCTCGCGTCGAGGCGAGGCGGTAGGAGTCAGCGCCGGTCTCGAGGAAGGTGCCGTTGCAGGTGAGCCGGTCGAGCCCATCAAAGGCGGTGCGCGTGAACTCTTCTCACCGGCCACGGGGGAGGAAGGTGGAGAAGGAACTCGCACTGGCAGTGTCGACTTGCGCAGGGGAGGCGGCCAGGTTGCACCAGTCGATGATGCCCTGTTCGATGGCGGCCTGGATCTCGATGCCGTGCTGGACGGATCGGATCTTGAGGTTCTGCCGGAGCCATCCCGGCAGTTTGGAGACGACCTTCTCGCGGTCGCTGGAGGTGGCTGGCGAACTCATGGAGGACGCCGTACTAACGTTCATGATCCTTCGCTGTCGTTGACGGGTCAGTTTGACTACCTGTTGGGCCGGCAGGGATCACTCACGCCAGCTGGGAGCTATTACGGCGCAATAGCTCCCATGCGACCACGCCTCGCGCTTGCAGTGCTGTGCGGCACCCTGCACCCGTGACGTCGCACCACAGCTGTAGTACGCCACGATGTCGTCAGGTCTCCTCCTATTACGGCGTAATAGGAGACGGTCAACGCGAGCTGCGCGCACTCGGGGGCGGCCAGATGTAGCAGCTGGCCTGTCACACAAGGGCCCGAACCCCGGCAGCAAGTTCGCGGGGAGTACGGGGTCTTCGTCGTACTCGGTCGTGTGCGTCAGGGTGCCCAGGTGGCGGGGCGCTCCTTGGCCAGGGTGGGGGAGCGCGATGGCGGTTGCCGGGGCGGCGGTGCGGTAGGTGGTGCACCGGCGCTAGCCGATCAGCGGGCTGTTCGGAATCGGTCCCTTACAACGCTGCGGGCGCCCCTCATTGCGAGGGGCGCCCGGCCTATAGGTGCGCCTGTCAGCGGCGGATCAACGGTCTTCGCTCTCTTTGTGGGCCATCAGTCCACCAGGATGTTGAAATCCCGGTCGTCGACGACATCCTCACCGAGGCCGAGCTCGTCCCCGAGCGCGAGGTAACGATCGTAGCGAACCTGGCTGATCGGCACGAAGTACCCCTTCAGGGCCCGGAGTAGCAGTCGGAACCCCAGGTCCGGATCGACGTCCACCGCCCGTTGCAGGGCCGGGACGACACCATCGAGCGGGCTGTAGGCGTGGTGGGTTGTGGCCTGTTCCAGGGCAGGACCGATTGACCTGACCTCGGCGGCGACTCCCTCCTTCATCGCTTCGTCCAACACCGGCGCGGCAGCGGCGGGTTTGGGGGAGGGGTCGTCGCGTCGGATCCTGTCGGTGCAAATGTCCGCGATCCGGCGCAGCCACACCCGGCCGTCGATCCCGAGGCGCTGCAGGTCGAATTCCCGGAACGTCCCTGCCAGCCACAGGGTCTCGATGTCCTGGCTGGACAGCGGTGATTCCAGGAGTACGAGACAGTCCTGCAGAAGCTGGTGGGCGAACGCTCCGTCAAACTGGTCGGCAGCGCTCGTGACGACGTCCAGGCCGGCGGTCTCGCTGTTGACCGCAGGGTAGCGGATCCACTTGATCAGGCCGCTGAGCCCGATGTCGACTCCGAGGTGCCGGTGTGGCTGCGCCATGTTCCTTCTCCTACTTGGGGTAGGCGGTGTAGATCACGAAGTTGTTCGGGATGTTCGCAGCCGGATCCCCAGGGTGGCTGTTTCCTCGAACCGCCTTGATGTTGATGACCACCCTGTTGCCTGCGTTCACCGGCGTTGTGGCCCCCGCGTGCCAGATCTTGCCGAGGGATCCCTCGCCGCGAAGCTCCCATTCGATGGGGAAGAGGTCGTAGCGGGGATCGAAGGGCTCCGATCTCGGCTTCTTCCGCTGCTTGGTGATGAAGTCCGCGAGCTTCTTCCCGTTTTTCGGACTGCGCTGCAGCCATTGCTGGAAGGCCTCGTTGATGCAGCGCGTCGCGGTGTCCTCATCGTTCCAGACTGTCGCGATGCCATCCTTCTTGGCCTTGTCCTTCGCCTGCTGCTCGGTGAGGCGGACGTGTGAGCCCAGGGTATGTGCGCCGTCCTTGCCCTCATCGGCCACGATGTTCAGGCAGTTGTGGACGAGCACGTCCTGGGGCCGGTCACCCGTCGTGCGTACGAAGAAGGTGTGCGGGCCGTCGACCGTGAGGTCGTAGACCGTGGCTGGCTTCAGGCCCGTGCGGTTGTGGAGGGCCGTCACTGCGCGGACAAGGCCGTCCGGGGTGCGCAGACGGTCACCGGCGCGCAGTTCGGAGACTGTTCTCCAGCCGCGGTCCAGCACGAAGAACTTGTGACCCGCGGTGCTGGTCAGCGTCCCGCCGTCAGCGACGGTGATGTCCATCAGGCGCTCGGTGGCGTGCCGGAAGGTAGCGGTGACTTTCTGGGTCCGCAGATCCCCGGATGCTGGATCCGTGGCTTTCACCAGGTCCCCGGCCGCCACCTGGTTGATTGGCTTGTGTGAACCGTCCGCCATCAGCACCCGGGTGTCTCCTGGGAAGCTGTTGCGCACACAGGAGGTAAAGGCGTCCTCGTAGATGTTGACCTGCTGCGAGATCTTGGTGAGGGTCGCCGGGTCCAGGTCGAGGGCCTTCAGCGCCTTGTAGGCGTCGGCGATACCGGTGCCGGTCTTCATCGCGGCGTCCAGTGCCTGGATCGCCTCGGCAATCTTCGTGAACGCCTTGCCCGGGATGAAGTTGCTCAGGGCCCAGGCGCAGCCGCTGGCGCTGCCGTGCCAGCAGTCGACGAAGTCCTGGACCAGGACCGCCTTGATGAGCTTGTAGGTGAGGGTCTGCTGAATCAGTTCCAGCTTCGTGAAGTGCTGGGTGACCTCCTTCTTCAGGCCCTTGAAGGGCTTGCTCTCCAGGAGCAGCGTGTCCTCTGGCGGGCAGCCGTTGGCGGTAGCTGGCACGTCAGGGTTGGTGCAGAGGAAGAAGTCGACCGTCGCGTTGAACGTGACTTTGAACGTGACGGTGCAGCCCTCAAAGCCGATCTCGATGACGCAGTCGTTCTGCTGCTTGGCGTCGGTGATTTCGATGCTGTCCTCGTCGACGACGTACCAGGTGCCGCCGATACCGGTGCCCGCGCCTGACGCGACCTGCTGGTTGGCCTGCTTGCGCGCGGCGGACTCCGCGGCTTCCTGCGCTTCCTTGGCGTACTTCAGTGCGTCCTTGGCCGCTTGTTCGGCTTCGGTTGCGGCGGTGTCGGCGCGGTCGGCGGCGGCCCGGGCGTCCTTGGCCGCCTGTTCGGCCTCGGAGGCGGCATCGCGGGCGGCCTGGGCGTCGAGGGCGGCCTGGTCAGCGGAATCCCGGGCGTTCTTGGCGTGGCCTTCGGCGCGGCCTGCTGCCTTGTCGGCGGCTTCGGCGTCCTCGGTGGCCTGCCTGTTGTAGTCGATGGTGCGGGCCAGAGAGGCGGATGCCTGTGAGGCGGCCTTGGCGGCGTCGGCGGCGTAGCCGAGTGCTTCCTTGGAGTAACCACGGGCGGTGGCCGCATGTCCGGCGGCGTTGGCGGCGTGCTGATAGGCGGCCTTGGCGTCGCCGGTCGCCTGTTCGGCGAGGTTCTTGGCCGCGGCTGCCTCGGCCTGTGCGTTCTCGGCGTGGGCGTCGGCGACGGCCCGCTGCTGCTCGGCGAGCGATTTCGACGCCTGCCCGGTCAGGACGACCAGGCCGGCGGCCGAGTCAGTGGTGATGTAGGGGGAGCCGAGTTCGATCGCGTCGTTGGCCGGCTTGGCGACCTGGACGGCGGCGTTGCCGGCGTCGGTGGCGGCCTGCGCTGTGACGTGGGCGAAGCCCGCGGCTTTCGCCGCGGCGGCCAGGGCCTTGGCGGCTTCCTTGTTCGCTTCGTCCGCCTGGGTCTTGGCGGTCTTGGCCAGTTGCTCCGCCTCGTTGGCCAGCTCGACGGCTGTCTTGGCCTCGGAGGAGGCGTGCTCGGAAGCCTTGATGGCGTCGGCCGCCGCGCTGGTCGCGGTCTTCATCGCGGCGTCGGCCTTCAGCTTCGCGGCGTGGGCGGCGTCCGCGTGGGAGCGGGCCCGCTTGGCGGCGGCTTCGGCACGTGTGGCCGCGGCGTCCGCCTCGGCTGCCGCCTCCGTGGCCGCGTTCGCGGAGGCCCGGGCCCGGCCGGCTGCCGCCTCGGCGTCATCCGCGTGCCCAGCAGCCGCGTCCGCTGCCGCTCTGGACTCATTGGCGTTGCTGTCGGACTCGTGGGCCTGGGCGAACGCCTCCTTCGCGTCCGCCTTGGCGCGGGCGGCATCGGCCCTCTGCTCGGCGTCCCAGGCGTCGTCGCGCAGGTCGCGGGCCTTGTCGCGGGCCTTGACCGCGTCGTTCTTCCTCGCGACCGCGGTCGCCTCGGCGGCTTCGGCCTTGTCCTTGGCGTCCTTGGCGTTCGCCGCTTCGGCCTGCGCGTTCTGCTTGTGCTGTGCCGCCTCAGCCTGCTTGGCCTCGGCGGTTTCCTTCTCCGCCTTGGCCGTCTTCTCCTCGGCCTCGGCCGCGAGCCGCTTGGCATGCGCGTCAGCGGCGGCCGCCTTGGCGTCACCTTCGGCCTTCAGCGCCTCGGCGAGCTTGGCCTCCGCGGTCTCCTTGTCCTTCTTGGCGTTGTCGCGGTGCACCTTCGCCGCGTCGGCCGCGGCCTTCGCCTGCAGCTCCGCGGCATGGGCCGCCTCCTTGCGGAACTCCGCCTTCGACTGCGCGGCCTGGGCAAGAGCGCGCTGTGCGATGGTCGCGCTGTCACCCGCAGACGCCCGGGTCGCCGCCTCGGCGGTCTCAGCGGCCTTCACCATCGCCGTCAGCGCCGCCACCGACCCCTTGGTGACCTGCGCCTTTTGCTGGCCGACCAGAAGCCCACGGCCCCGCGGCGCACCAGCGGCGTCCGCGATGCCGTACGCGGCCTGCTCAGCCGTATCGGAGGCGGTAGCTGCCTTCTTGGCGCTCTCGAGTTGAGTCTTGAGCGTGGCCAGGTGCTTCTTCGCCGCCGCCTGGGCGTCGGTGATGACCTTCTTCGCCTTGTCGAACTCGGCCTTCTCCGGGTACAGGGGACTGTCCGTGCCCTTGTGACCGGACGGCTTGATCAGGAACTTCTGCGAGGCGGCGTTCTTGCAGTCCCACAGCCGCGCGTCCGTGCTCTTGGTGAACGCGCTCAAGTCCAGGCACTTACCCGTGCTCACGCTCTTCAGAGGCGAGGCGGCACGGACGTCGCCCTTCCACGACTGCCCCTTGGACTTGTAGCAGTCATAGATCTGGATCTTCGTGCCGTTCGCCGAGGCGTTCCCGGCCACGTCCAGGCACCTCTGGGAGCCGACATTGCGGAAGTAGAGATCGTCCTCACTGCCCTCCAGCGTCCACTGCTGGGCCGCGCCGCCGTTACAGGTGTAGATCTGCACGGGCGTGCCATTGGCTTCCTTGCCGCCCGCGACGTCCAGGCAGCTGCCCGCCGCGCCGGGCACCTGGATCGCCACAGGACTGTCGCCGATCCACCCCAGCCCGCCGGCCGACCAGTAATCCTGCCAACGGGTGGAATAGTCCGCCATCCACGACTGGCCGAGGACCTGCCCCAGGGTGAAGCTGCCGTCCTGCAACGCCTTCGTCGCGGTGACGTTGGCACCAAGGATCTGCTGGCGCTGCGTGGCCTGCGCGGCGATCTCCTGCTGCCACTCGGCGGACGCCTGCGCCACCTCCTTGCCCAGAACCCGGTTCGGGTCGATCGGGGCGTGCCACGAACACGACGCGAAGCGGGCCTTCAAGTCCTCGACCGCTATGCGGTACTCCGGGGTGTCCGCAGCCGGGGCCGTGCGAGGGAAACCGCCAGAGCCCAGGAAGATACGAGCGTCATCGGCGAACACCCGGGGCACGAACAACTCGTTGGGTTCGATCTTTCCCGAGTTCTTCTTCCAGAGCTTCCACGCCTGCTGCTCCTGCGGTGTCCCCCCGGTGGTGTACTGCGGGTCGCCGACCGCGAGCGCGGCGGCCTTCGTCTTGTCGTCAGCGGTGGGAGAGGGATCGTAGAACGGCGAGAACAAGTCGACCGATTTGAAGTACGACTGGTACAGCCACGGAACGAGGCCGATCTGGTCGTAGATCTTGTCCTCTCCCTGCGGTGCGTCAGGGTAGGAGCTCAGGCCGCTGACGGTGCTGGACCACGCACGCTCCTGGCCATTGGCCTTCTTGAGCCACTGGTCGCTGTCTGCGCTGTCTGCATAGGAGGCCTGGTGCAGGGGAGAGTTGTTGTCGGTGAGGTCCCGCTTGAGTTTCTGGTGGAGCTGGTCGGGAGGCAGCCCGATGGAGTTCTGTGCGAGGCCGAACAGGTTGGGCCCGCCCTTGCGCAGGGCGTCGACGGCCACACACTGATCCTCGCGCAGCTGCTCGGCCGCTTTGGTGTCAAAGCCGTCGTACGAGTCGCCCGCCGCGGCGACAGGAGCCGTGCGCTGTTCGGCGCCCCGGCCGAGTAGGCCGGGCTGAACGGCCAGGCCGCTGAGAACGGCCAGAGCGGCGACGGACGTGACAGCCGAACTTAACGCTGTGGATGTTCGTGAACTGGGGTTGAACAACCCCGGTCTGAATCGCAAAAGGGGCATCCTTCGTAGCAAGCGACGACGGCAGGCGGGGACCGTAGTTGGAGGTGGTGGGGCGCGCAGGTCAGCCCGCCCAGACAGCAGCGAGCGAGTGGGTGTTCCAGCGAGCCGACATCACGGCACGACGTGCCGTCTCTGCCCCGTGACGGCACTCCCCAGTGCCGTCGGATGGCATGCGCGCGTCACACCAGGGGTGGTCAAGGTCCCTTACGTGGTACGCGCGGCGATCAACTTAGCCACAGGCCAACTGGGCACGGCAAGCGCCACCCCCGACACCCGGACTCCTCAACGGGAAATCACTTGCGCGGCTTTTCACGGCGCGGCACCAGCAAACACCAAGCTCACAACGGGAGTTACATGTGTGGGATACGTAAAGCAAGAGTGCAGATCTCGAAGACCTCCCGCCAAAGATTGACCGAAAGTTACCTACTCGTCAGTAATCCAGTGATGACTCAAGAGGGCGCCGTCTCCGTCTGACCGTTCTCCCCAATGTCCAGCCCTCGGTGAGGTCGCAGATTTCGAGGCCGCCGCCGGCCTGGTGCGAGGGCGTGATCGACGTCGCGTTGGGTGCTGCTCATGAGTGCCTCCCGGGTGGAGGGGTTCAGGCGTGGTCGTCGTCGCGCCGGCGTTTGGGCTGACCATCGGAGCCGAGCCAGCTGAGGCAGGACTTCGGTGGGATTCGCGGCGATCGACTCCCCAGCGCACGCCTTGTGTACGGGCTGGCCATAGGATGCGGGCCTGGAACGCAAAAGACCCCCGGCCGCCCCTCGTCGGAGGGGGCGGCCGGGGGCCTCATTCGCGGGGTCAGTCGACCAGCTCGATACCGATGGCCAGGCACCGCAGCTGTTCCTTACCCGGCGGGTAGATGCGTCGGATGTTGGACAGTTGCTCCTCACGGGTCGCTTCGGGGTTCACCTGGGAGGGTCCTTCGGCGTCCAGGAGTTCCTCGAACGAGGCGTACTCGGCAACGCGTGTCACCTGCGTCATGCATGACCGGTCGGTGCCCTTCACTACGAACCGGATCAGGTCACCGACCGCCAGGCCGTCGAACTTTGGGTACTTCACCCGCACTTCCCGGGTCTTGCGGCCGGCGGCTACGAGATCGAAGTACTGGGGGTACAGGTTCAGCTCGATGACGCGGGCTGAGGTGGTGCTCATGTAGGGGGCTCCCTGCGGGTAAGGACATCAGCCGCGACAGCTCCGCAGCCGAGTACGAGCGGAAAAAGTGCCGGGGGTGGGACAGCAGCAGTTCCGCCAGGTTCAGCAGGCGGTCCGCGAACTCCCCCACGGTGCCGGGCCACTTCCTGGTGTCGAGCATCCAGGGTTCGGCGCCCGCGGGCAATGATGCCTCCCCCGAGCGGATGAGGCTCTTGGAGAGCTTGGCGCCCGTCTCGGCCACGATCATCGGGCAGAACAGGCGCGCAGGCAGTTGGCCCCGGGTCAGGCCCACCGACTGGAGCGCGCCGTCAACCAGAAGGCTCCCGGGCATCCAGTCGGTTCCCTTGACCATCACTTGGAGAACGCCGGTCTCCGCGAGCGCGGCGAGTTCCTTAACCATGTTCCGGTAGAGCGTGGCGAGGTCGAGGTAGCTGCCGCCGGTGGGCGTGATGGTGGTCGTGTAGGTGCCGTGGTGCAGGCAGACCGCCGATACGCGGGCGTAGCCGCGGCCGGCGCGTTCCACGCGGGTGCGCTGTGCGTACTTCTCCGCCCACCCGCAGGAGTGCGGGCAGGGCACCCGCAGGTGCGGCACTCCCGTGGAGGGGGCCAGCCAGAGGCTTGCGGCGTCCAGGCGCGGCAGGACCCGCAGCCACGTCTCCCGGAACAGGCTGGTCGCCTGCTGCTGCGAGTAGGTCTCCACGCTGTACGGCACGGCCAGGCGCTCTGAGAGGGCGTCGAACAGGGGCTGGTAGAGGGTGCCGATCAGGCAGGAGATGCCGTCCGCGCCGAGGGCCTGGGCATAGGCCTGCTGATAGCGGTGCCCCGATACGGGGTCAGTGACCAGCTCATGCGGCGCGTTGTCCAGTGCCGAGAACCGGACCTCCACGGGCAGGCCGTGGCGGGCGTGGAGCCGGGCGGCCGTGGCGAACGCCATCGACTGCACCAGCGAGGTTCCCGCGTGCGGGGCGCCGTTGATCTGCGTGCCCACTACTAGGGCGACTCCCTGCGGCCTGCTGGCGCGGATACGCGGGGCGAGGACGTCCTCCACGTTCGTCAGGGCGTTCGCGAGGACGGTGTTCGGGCTGATGAGCGTCATGCTGGTGCCTCATCTCATGTCGGTGAGGTGCTGTGACTGTGTGGGCCGGTCCGGGGGACAGCCGGGCCGTGGGCGTGGGGTCACAGGAGGCGGGCTTCGGCCCTGGGCGGCCGGGACCCCTGCTAGAGCAGGGATGCGAGCGCGGCCACTGCGAGGAACGCCAGAGCCGCGAGGGTGCAGTCGACAGCGCGGCGCAGCTTGCTGAACTTGCCGACGGCGATGCCGGACAGGACGCGGATACGCGCAGTGCGGGTATCGCTGGTCATGCAGGCGCTGATCTCGGTCTCGTCCAGGCGTGCCCAGTAGGGGAAGGACGCCCGGTCGGTGCCGCCGAGGCGCGGCCTGACGACCAGGAGCAGCAGCACCGCAGCGGCCCCGAGGGCGCTGACGGCCAGGACGCCGGCGGCCTTGGTCAGGGCGGGCAGGTCGTGGTCGGCGAGCGTGGCCAGACCGGCGAGGACGGCGCCATTGAAGGCCAGCAATAAGGAGGCCTTGCCGTCGGTGCGGCCAATCTCCGCGGCGACCGCAGCGACCGCGGCGTCGAGGTTCTTGTCCGTGGTCGGGGTGATCTGGTCTGCGGTGGGCTGCGTGGTAGGTGCCTGCATGCGGGGAGGTCCTTTCGCGGTCAGGCCGCCAGGTCGTGCTCGGGCGCGGCGAGGAGGTGGTGGGGTCGGCTGGGGTGCCGTCGTGGCATTCCAGGCAGGAACCGAGGGTCTTTAGCGGTACTGGCGCAGAGCACTTGTTCCGCTGCTGTCGTATTCCTGGCCACGGTCACGGCCGGGGGACGTTCGCTGAACTCTGCGGCGAGACGGCGGAATTGGGGCCGAGGAACCTTCGGGCATAGGTTGACGGCATGGTGGAGGGGGCGAACTCCGCGGCGCAGACCATGCCGCAGGAGCAGCAGACGAGGGGGCGGCATGCCGCCCGGCGGAAGAAGGACAAGGGCGGGCTGGCTCGTTCGTCTTTGCTGATGGCTGTTGGCACGGTGGTGTCGCGGGCGACGGGGCTGATCCGTCAGGTGTTGCAGGCCGCGGCGCTGGGCACGGGCTTGCTGGCCAGTACGTACAACACGGCGAACACCGTGCCGACGAGCCTGTACACGCTGTTGATCGGTGGCGCGCTCAACGCTGTGCTGGTGCCGCAGCTGGTGCGGGCCAGGACGACGCAGCCTGATGGCGGACGTGCCTACGAGCAGCGTCTGGTCACGCTCGTGGTGTGCGTGCTGGGTGTGGGGACGGCGCTGGCGGTATGGGCGGCGCCGCAGATCGTGGGCCTGTTCATGCGGGACACCCCGGGCAGTCATGAGGCGTTCGAGCTGACGGTGACGTTCGCGCGGTTCCTGCTACCGCAGATCTTCTTCTATGGGCTGTTCAGCATTTACGGGCAGGTGTTGAACGCCCGCGAGAAGTTCGGGGCGATGATGTGGACCCCGGTGCTGAACAACGTGGTGCTGGTCGGCATGTTCGCCGCCTATTTGGGGCTCATGACGGTTCCCGACCGGGTGGAGGACATCACCGCCGACCAGGTGCAGTTGCTTGGGATCGGGACGACGGCAGGCATCGCCGTGCAGGCCTTGGCGCTGATCCCGTTCGCGCGGGCGGCCGGTTTCCGTTTCCGCCCGCGGTTCGACTGGCGGGGCACCGGCTTGGGCAAGAGCGTCCACGCGGCGAAGTGGACGCTGCTGTTCGTCTTGGCCAACCAGGTCGCTCTGACGGTGGTCACGAATTACGCCAATGCCGCCGACCAGGAGCTGCCGCAGGCCGGCGCGGGCTACTCGGCCTACACCTACGCGCAGACCATCTGGATGCTGCCGCAGTCGATCGTGACGGTGTCCCTGGTGACGGCGTTGCTGCCGCGTATGAGCCGGGCCGTCGCTGAGGGGCGCGTCCCGGATCTACGCGCGGACCTGTCCCGGGTGCTGCGGATCAGTGGCGTAGTCATCGTGCCCGCCGCGTTCCTCTTCCTCGCTCTGGGGCCGCAGATCTCCTCGCTGCTGTTCGCTCACGGGGCGGCGGACGCCGACTCGGTCCGACCGCTGGGGTACATGCTGCAGGCGTTCGGACTCGGGCTCATCCCGTTCTCCGCCCAGTACCTGCTGTTGCGTGGCTTCTACGCCTTCGAGGACACGCGCACGCCGTTCTTCATGGCGGCTTGGATCGCGGGCGTGAACATCGCCCTGGCCACCGCGTGTCATTTGCTGCTGCCCGCCCGCTGGGCGGTCGTCGGGATGGCCGGCGCCTACACCCTCTCCTACGTGGCCGGTCTCGCGCTCACCGCGCATCTGCTGCGCAAAAGGCTTGGGGGCCGCATCGACGACGGCGACCTGCGCCGCACCTACGTGAAACTGTTCTGCGCCGCGGGCCCGGCGGCTGGGCTGGGCTGGGCTGCAGCGCGTGGGTGTGCGGGCCTGGGAAGTGGAACGTGGCCTACGGCCGTCGCGCTGGCTACTGGGGCGCTGGCAACAGCCGTGGGGTACCTCCTTCTCGCCCGGCTGATGAAGGTCAACGAGTTGCGTCGCCTGCCCGGGATGCGCTGAGTCCAGGCAGACGATGGAAGCAGGCGTGCTTCATGGACGGTCCTGCGCGCGGCTGGCGATGTAGTCGAGCCAGTCCCGCTTGGCATATCCGGTCCAGCGAGTGGAGTTGCTGATGCTGGTGCCGGTGAAGTCGGCGAGGACAGATGCTGGTAGATCGGTGGCAAGCGCGAGACGAGCACTGTTCCGGCTGGCGAGGGGTGCGATGCCGTGTCGGCGGAGCTTCAAGTAAAGGTAGGTAGCTCCGAGAGGGCGGGCGGGCTCCTGCCCGGGGAACAGCCATGGTGTGGTGCTGGCCGTCTGGTCGAGGGGCCAGCGTTTCTGGCGCTGGTCGCGCAGTGCGCGGACTAGCTGGGCGACTTCGGGTGGCAGCGGAAGACGATGACCGTTGAGGTTGAGCGCCACCACCGTGTCGTCGTCGATGATGTCGTGCACGGTGAGTTCGAGCAGTCGGGTGTGCTGCAGCCCGAAGAGGAGTGTCAGGGCGCCGGCCGTGCGGACATCGAGAGGCAGTGCATCGTCGTCGAGACACCGGTGCAGTTGTTCGGCCTGGTCCTCGTCCGTGCTGAAGACACTGGGTGCGGCGACGGGGGCCCTGGGGACTGCGAGCTCGCCGGCCAGGCCCCGGCCTGTCGCCCAGGTGATGAAGGAACGCACTTCACGACGTTTCTCAGGCCCTTCTTCCAGCCACGTCTCGAGTTCTGGTTGTGTGAGCTTCCCGAGAGGGATGCCGTGTTCGTCGAGCCAGTCGAGCAGTTCCAGGGCTCGGCGCAGTCGTGATCGCATCTGGTGCTGCGTGCTGGCGCGTAGCGGGCGGTGCCGGTGGGCCCGGCGGATGCGGTGCAGCAGGTACCAGTGGGTGAAGGGGGTGAGGAACTTGCGCTGGGGGAGTGGTGCCTGGGCCAAGAGGGCGTCTGCCCAGCGGGGCAGGGCCTCCAGTCGGTCGTCCCTCGGTGGCAGCACCGCAGCAGCGACGAGGACGTCGCGGATGTAGCGAGTGGTCGGCGTGTTGGGCAGGTCGTCGAGCTGTTGGTGGGTGAACTCCGCATGAGAAGCGCCTAGTTGGGACAAAAGAGTCGACACGCCGTCGCAGGTCAGCCAATACGCCACTCGGCGGGGGTGTCCGGCGGCGGAAAGAGCCGAGTAAAAGTCTTGCCGCTGTCTGGGGACTGTTGTGCCATCTCCACCGAGCGCCTCGGCCAGTTGCTTCGTGGCGAAGCAGCGGGGGCACAATCGCTCGCGGAAGATCCTCTCGCTCGTGCCGCAACGCTGGCACGCGTAGGTGAGATCGACCCCGGCGCAGGGTCCGCAGATCCCGTTCCCCGCTTCGGTGAAACCGATGAGCGGACGTTGCTGTTCGCATTGAACGCAGGGACCGGGGTGTTCACGCACTGCCGCGTAGCAGCTTGTGCAGACCGGGCCCATCGGCCAGTAGGCGTGAACAGGACGGTCACGGAGACAGCGTGCGCATGGCCCCGTAGGGCGGGGATAACACCCCTGGCAGAACGGCTGTCCGGCCACCTTGCGCGCGCAGGGCCGTAGCCGGCCACAGGCGGAGCAGGCGACCGGCGGTGCGTCATAGCAGCGGGAACACAGATCGGGCGTGTCCTCGCCGCCGCGCCGGACGACCTTGCGGACTTCTCCGCAGCTGCCGCAGCGGCGCTGGGGTTGTCGGTAGCAGCGCCGGCAGACCGGGCCGTCCGCCGAGATCGCTTGGACTGGAGCTTGAGCTCCGCACCCGACGCAGGTGCGGAGCGGGCGTGGGTGGCACCCCTGACAGCGGACACTGCCGTCGGGCATGCGGAAGGTCGCGCGACGTACGCGCCCGCACTGCCCGCATGCGGTGGCAACGTGCTTGCCGTAGCAGGTGCCGCAGAGCGGACCGTTGGGGCCCCTGGCGTTGATCTTCATCTGTCGGCCGCAGCCTGAGCAGGTATTCGGCGGCCGCACCCGACGAGCACAGGCCGAACAGCAGTGTCCGGCCGGGAGGCGATGTGTGAGTTGGCGCGAGGTCTTTCCGCAGCCGACGCACGTCGGCAAGGTGACCGGGCCGTGTCCGGCGTCCGTCAGGGCATGCGCGAGCCGCACCAGATTCTGCGGAGGCCTCGGGCCCGGATTCGTCAGGGCGTCCTGGTGATCCTGGAAATGGCGGGCAAGACCGACGCAGGAACGTGCTGTGATCTTCCCGCGCTCCAGTGCCTTCGCTGCCTGTTCGCCGGTCACCCCCGTGAGCCGGGCGGTCAGGTGGGCGATGACCTGTCGGTGGGCCTCCTCGAGGCGGAGAGGAGCGGTCATTCCGGGCCTGGGCGCCGGATCGTCGTGCGACGCGCTTGCGGCCGGGACGCCGTCTGCTCGCCGGCGGTCTTGCGCACCTCAGCCTTGGCGACCTCCACCTGGATCAGATCGTTGGGCTCACACGCGAGGATGTCGCACAACGCGGCGAGCGTGTCCATGGACAGCCGTTGCGGTGTCTGGGTCACGAGACGAAAGACCTGCTCACGCGACAGATGCACGCCGCGTTCGGCCAGCAGCGGGACGAGTTCCGTGGTCTGGAACATGCCCTTCTCCGCCATACGGATCCGAAGCTGCCAGTCGATGTCCATCTTCCTGATCATGCTTCCTGCCCCCATAGATCGCCGTGCCGGGCTTGCAGTGAGCGTCGCAGCAGCCGGTTTCGGTACTCGTCCGAAACGTGGCTGTAGATGGCCGTGGTGCTGGCGTAGGCGTGGCCGACCTGGTCCTGGACGAACTTCTCTGGATAACCGAACTCGATCAGATGGATCACGTAGCTGTGCCGCAGCGAATGCAGGTCCAGCTCCGCAGGCAGGGCGGCGGCCCGGCGCGCCGTCTCGAAGGCGCCGTTCAGCCGTCTCAGGGACATCCGGTCGCGGCGCTCGGTGATCCAGAATGCCGGGTGCTTGCCCGGCACGAAGGCGGGGCGGATCTCGCTGACGTACTGGTCGAGAACATCCACGATCCAGTCCATCTCAGGGACGGTCAGAACACTGCGGCGCTTGGGAGGCCCGCCCTTGGATGCCTTGCCGTAGCGGACGAAGATCGCCCCGAAGCGGCCGTATTCGGCGACCTTGGGATTCCGGCGCAGGTCACACAGGTCCAGGCCGCACGCTTCCTGGCGCCGCAGGCCGAAGGCGTAGACCGTCTTCAAAACCATGGCGTCACGAAGCGCCGCGAGGGAACCCTTTGCGTCGTCGTGCGCGGATCTCCTCGACACGGCCGTCGGCGGCGTCGAAAAGGGCCTGTACTTCGTCGTAGGTGAGAGGGCGGCGTTCGGCGGCTCCTTCGTACTCGCTGGTGTGGGTGATCGTGTTCCACTCGTGCAAGAGCTGGACCGGAGCCCGGCCGAAGCGCTCATTGCAGGCGGACGGCCAGCCGTAGCGAGTGTCGGTGATGTAGTCGAAAAACAGCCGCAGGTCGTTCTGGTAGTTCCGTGCGGTCGACACCGCCAGCGGCCTTCCAGGGCGCCGAGTGCGAAGGTCGTCGAAGAATGCCTCCACCTCGGCGGGGTCCCATTGCCACGGGTACTCATTGGTGAAGCGGGCCAGTCGACGGACCAGCGCGATCCGGGGGTGGATCGTCGACTCCCTCAAGAAGCGCGTGCGCTGCTGCAGTGCCCAGCCCTCCAGCATCGCTTCCAGGACAGCGGGTTCGGGGTCCAGGTGCACAACGCCGTCGGCGAGGACAAGGCGCGCGGCTCCAGGCATATCAACGACAGCACTCACGATGCATCTAACGCATCATCGTTGAGTCGGTAACGGGCGCCAGGTCAGCGCATCGCAACCAGCCACCGACCCGGCACTAACCTGGGCACCAACTGCAGCTCAGCAAGTTGGCGCAGCGCGAGATGTGTTGCATTTGATGCAATACGGCAGCTTGGAGGCACACGTGATACCGCCGTCGGCACTTCGGGCACGTCTGACGGGCGGCCATCGCCTTGTCGAGCGCGAGTTCCTTGGCGAGGGTCATGGGCCGTATGGGCTTGGCCAAGTCCACTCGGTAGAGGTAGGCGAACCGCTGACCGCGTCGGCAGGTGATCCGGGCGACCGGCTCCTGCCCGCCAGGGCGTAAGCGCATGGCGCGCAGCTGTCGGCGAGTCGCGAGCCCTTGCGGTGCCCTCTCCCACCGGAATTCGGGGAACGACCCGTCGTCGTACGGATCGACGTCGACCAGGTCCTCCTCGTGGCCGTCCACTACGCGTTCCAGGAACCGGGAAGCGGGCGGGGACGCCGCGGGCAGCGGGGGCCCGGGTACTGCGGGCGGGGCCGGCCGATATGGCGACGCGGGCGGGGAACGAGCACGAGCGATCTCCTTCGCGGCAGGTGGACAGCACCGCGCCCGCCGACATCGAGTGGTCGGCGGGCGCGGTGCTGGAACGAGAGTCGGTTGTGCAGGGAGGCCGGACGTCCTGTCCGGCCCTCGCAGCCCAAGCCGGAGCGCGGGCGTGCGCGAGAGCCAGGCAGAGCGGCCGGAAGACACGTTGGGGGCCTGCACCCTCAGGTGCAGGCCCCCAACAACGAGCAGAAACGTGTCAGAGGTCGGACGGAAGCTTCTCGCCGGTCTCTGCGTCGAACGCGACCCCGGTGGGTGACAGACGGACGGTTCGGGAGTCGGCTCGAGAGCCTTCCTTCCAGGCCTTGCCACCGATCGCCACCCGCACCGTCACATCCGCGAGAGGATCCTCGACCGGCAATGCAATTTCAGGGGCTTTCGGGTACCAGCCGTCCTCACGGACGCTGTGAGCAGTCTTCCCGTCAGCATCAATCCGCAGGTACCGCGCGTTGCGGTCGAAGTACGAGCGCAGTTCCACAACGACGCGTTCTCTGTCGCTGCTCCACTGGGCAACCAGGTCGGTCTCAACTCCGTCCAGGCGCAGCGCCGCCCCCGACCGTCCCTTATAGGCCTCAGCCTTCTCCTGCCGTTCCTGGCGCTCCCGGTCGTGCTCGGCGTTCTGGTAGACGGCGGCGATGGTGATGGACAGGGCGGCGATCGCGGCGATGTAAGGCCAGCGCCGTCGCTTCGGCGCGGGCTCGGCGGGCAAGTCGGCGGGTGTCGCCGGGGTGGATGGTTCGGGCCCGCGGTGCCACTGCGGTGCCGTGCGGTCGTCGGTCTGCTGGGACCAGTCGCCTTTCCCCATGCGGGCGACGGTAGCGCGCAGTTGGGTGGCCTGGTCACTCCTTCCGCTCAGTTCAGCCACCTGCGCTCGGGTCTCCAGCCAGCCCAGGGCCTGGGCGGAGTAGACGCCGTGTACGGTGATGTCTTCCCGCTCGTGGAGGGCGGCCAGTTGAGCGGCTTCGTCGCACCGGCCGTCCAGCGCGGCCTGCAGGACGGTTTCGTGCCGGACCAGGTAGGCGTCCCTGCTGTCCACGACATTTGGGGGCAGCTCCCAGTCCCAGTGCTCCTCCCCGGCCGTGCCTTCGGTCCCGGTCACATTTTCGGTGTGCTGCTCGAACGCGACCGCCGGCATCTGCCCGTTGTCGTCGAGGGCGGCATCATCGTCCGGCTCCGCTGCCGTAGTAGCAGGCTCCTGCTCCACGGCCAGGGCCTGCTGTGCCTTGCGTCGCCGTGACGAGGTGTCGGTGAGTGAGAGTTCCTCGTCTGTGAGGACGGTCTGGATGATGTCGACGTAGTCGGGGCCGACTTTCCACACCGCCTGTCCCGGGCCCAGGCCGGGGATGCGCTCGACAGCCCACGCGGGCAGGCCGAGCAGTGCGCCGACCGTGGCGGCCTCCTCGGGGCCGAGACGGCCGACGTGGGCGATCTCGCACAGCCGGGCCAGGTCCTGCGCTTTGCCCTCGCCGAGGTCGGACAGCGTGTGCATCACCACGTCCAGCGACAGCGCGGCCTTCCGGCTGTTCTTCAGCAGCCGCTGGATCAGCTCCGCCGTCGCGGGGGACAGCAGGATCTGCCAGGCCTCCTCGAGGACCAGGTGCCGGTGCACGGCCGTGGACTGGGGCAGCCACACGTGCTCCGCCCAGCACGACACCGCAGCCATCAGCGACGGGATCGCCGGGGAATTGCGGTCCAGCCGGGAGAAGTCGAAGGACAGAATCGGCAGGTCGGTCTCTGGCAGGCTGGCGTCCTGGCCGTCGAACAAGCCCCTCAGCGAGCCCTCGGTGTAGCGGGACAGGGCGATGGCCACACCCTCGCCCCACTCGGCCAGCTTCGCGGCCGGCCACCGGCCGTCCTCAGGCCCCACCAGCGCGTCCATCACCCCGTTCAGCGACGTCGCCTTCGGATGCGTCAGGGCGTGCTGCAAGGCGTGGGTGGACTGAGGGGTGAGCGCGCCGGGCTCCACCGCAGCAATCAGTGAGCGCACCAGCTGCTCGCGGACTTCGGGCGGAAGCAGGCTGCTGCACGGGTTGAGCGTGAAGGATCCGGCCTCGATGACACGACCGGCGAGGGAGCGGGTCAGTGCTGCCCACTCGCCGGACTGGTCCTCGCCGAAGCTGTCGATGACGACGGCCTGGTGGCCGTTTTCGACGATCTCGCGACGGATCCGCGTCTTCGCCGTCGTGCTTTTGCCTGAGCCGAGCCCGCCCAGGGCCAGCGAGTTGGTTGACGGCAGCAGGGCGGTGTCCGTCTGGACGGGGGAGAGGTGAAAGGGCCTGCCGTCGAGCAGGGACCGGCCGATCGGGATGCCGGGGAAGCGGACGCTGGAGGCGACGAGCGGCGCGGTGATCGCGGCGTGGGTGGAGGGCAGGCGGATCACAGGATCGCCCCTTTCTGGGTGGCTGCCCCGTGCGGGGTGGTCATGACGTGCGCGCGGTGCTGCTGGCCGGGCAGCCAGTCCAGCCGGATGCGGTGGCGGTCGGCGGTCAGGACGGCTTGCCAGCGGGCATCGGTTACGGCGTGCGGGCTGTCGCCCCACACCGTCAGGTAGGCGTCCAAGTCGACGAGCGTCGCGCCCTGGACCAGGGCGCCGTGCGTGGCTCCGCTCGCCAGGCTCTGTGCCTCTGCCTTGATCTTGTCGGTCGTGAAGGCCTCCGAAGCGGCGGACTGCCACTTGGCTGATCGGCGCGACTGCCCGGCCGGCAGCGGCCGGTACAGCACCGCCAGAGACCGGTCCGTGCCCTGCCCGAGCAGCAGCCGCGGCATCAGGTCCCCGTCGGTCTCATCGGGCCAGGCCGTGATCCGGGCCGTCGATGCGTAGCGGCCATCGTCCAAAGCCACCCACCCGGGGCCGCGCTCGGTCACCTCCGGCATCGGCGCAGGCTCGACTGGTGCGAGGTCGCCGAGCCGGGCGAACTCGCCCGCCAGGGTGTCGAGCAGGCGGTCGTCCTGCCCCGTCAGCCCCTTGGGCACGTGCACCGAGATGGTCTGGGTGTGGGTGGTGCAGTCGTCCACGGTGGCGTGGTGGGTGACGTGCACCTGCACCCCAGCATTCCGGGCCTGGCCACCCGCGAAGGTCAGCGCCCGGGAGAAGGCGCCGTGCCAGGCCTCGCGCTGCGCTGCGTCCTGCATCACGCCGTGGCCCGGGTACAGCGCCCACGTCGCAGTCGCTCCCGGCCGGGCGAACGTTCCGGGCGGCGCGGTGCGTTCCCGCAGGTGCCGGTAGCCGACCGCCGCCCAGCGGGCGATCGAACGCGGCCCGGGCGCCACGTTCAGCAGGGCGGCTGCGGCGCCGACCGCACCGAACGTCCACATGGGCGGCGGGGTGATCATTGCCGACATCAGGACGGCGCTCCCGAGCCCGGCATTGGCCTTCGTGAGCATCGTCTCGGCGGGGCTGAGTCCGCGCTGCAGGGCAGGGACGCGGTAGCCGGGCGTCAGGGAGTACACGATCGGACCTCCTCAGGTTGATGGCCAGGCCGGAACACCGGCCGGGGTGGTGAGACCGCCTGGCCCCGACACACCAGCGCCCGCAGGTGAGCGGAGCGGGTGTGCCGGGGCCAGGCGATCGGGCCTCTACGGGTTGTTCGGCCGGGTCGGACCCGATGGCCGGGGGGCGGGGGTCGGTCGCCGTGCCGGTCCCGCGCCCGGCGGTGCCGACTGCGGGGCCGGGCCGTTGGATGCTGGGGGCTGTGTCGGTTCCCCAGCGGCCCGCGCGTTGGAGACCTGCTGTGATGCGGCGGCCCATGCCTCGCGGCGGGCCTGAGCGGCCTGGGCCCTGCGGGGCGCCTCGTGGTGGGCCTTCGCGACCATCGACGCGGCGGTCAGATGCCCCGGCCGCTGCTGCTGTTTGAGGCCGTACGCAGCGAGCAGCACCCCACCGTCCCGCGAGGCCGCCCGGCGCGGTGTGTCCACCACTCGAGGACCGCGCGGGACGTTCTCCTGTTCGTAGACGGTCGGTGCCCCGGCCCGCACGACAGCCCGCGCCAGCGGGTGATAGGTACGGCTCTCCACCAGGGCCCGCGCTGCACCGGCCATCCTCGGGCCGATGTAGGGCACACCGTGGAAGATCATCCGGAGCATCAGTGCATCCGCCGCGACCAGGAGCACCGCGTCGACTACAAGCGATCCCTGAGCGAACTTCACGAAGGGCGCAACCAACAGAAGGGCGAAGGGGGCGAACATCAGCCCCAGCAACCTCCCCGCCCATGCCCGCACCGCCGATGTGTCGCCCCCGCGTGCCAGCGACGCCAGCACCAGCGGCGCCATGCACACGAACACCAAGATGCCGAGCTGACGCGTCATGAAGACCAGCGCCGAGAAGGCGAGGGCGACCACCAGAGCAGCAATGATGATGAGAATCCCCAGAGGGGTGTTCGCATCCGCGCCGTGCTTCAAGTCGTGCTGGATGACGCCGAAGAGGGTGGACTCATCGGTGTTGAATCCGGCCCTAAACGCGGCGCTGACGGCCTTGTTCAGCAGCATCACGGCCCCGGGGATCGAGGCCATGCCGGCGACGGCCACCAGGGCCCAGCCTGTCGATGTGCCCATCTGCCGCAGCCGCGGTGCGCCCTGCCACGCGGTCAGGGCACACACGACGACGACACAGATGAAGATGGCCACAGTCAGGTGCTGGCCGAGCCACAGAAACTCGGCATAGAGCCCGCTGTCGGCCTTCTCTGGCGCCCACGTCTTGCCTGGCGCCAGATGCTCGTTGATGTGCTTGATCAGGCTGTTGGCGAGTTCCTTGACGCTGGTGACGGCGCCGTCGGTGATGCCACCGCTGGCGCCGCCTCCGTCTGCTCCGCCGCCGTCTCCGCCTGTGTCGCCTTCGCAGTAGGACCGTGCTGGCTCGTCCAGTTGGCCGCAGTTGTCCGGGTCCTTGTCTGGCATGGTCAGCCCTTGGCTTCGGTGACGGTGGAGAAGAGGGTGTCGCCGTACAGGGCCAGGACCACGGCGACGAACAGGGTGCCGATGGCCATGCTGCCCTTCCTGAGGGCGCCCTTGGGGTCGCTGGACAACTGCAGCAGCATCCGCACGGCGATCACGGCGATGACGGCGGCGACGCCCTTGGTGACCAGGCCGCCGCCGGTCAGGCCGATGGTGTCGAAGAAGTCCTTGAAGCCGGTGGACATGTCGACGGGCTTGGCGAGGTTGAAGCTACGCATTTCAGATCTCCTTCTGAGTGGACGAAACAGGACGTGCGAATCCGTAGAGGTCGCTCATGGAATCCAGTGAGGAAAAGCGGACCTTGGTGTCGGGCCGAGGGGCGTCGATCATGTATCCGCCGCCCACGTAGATTCCGACATGGTGTATTCCGGAGGCGCTGGAGCCGTAGAACACGAGATCCCCAGGCTTCGCCTGGTCTCGCTTCACCGGCTTGGATGCGAAGTATTGCTGTGCCGCTGTGCGAGGCAGGCTGATACCTGCTTTCGCATAGGCGTAGAGCGTGAGGCCGGAGCAGTCGAATCCGGTGATGTTCTTACCGGAACGCCCCTTGGGCGAGCAGCAGGTTCCCGTGCTGGGACCGTTTGCGTTCCCGCCGCCCCACGAATACGGCTTGCCCAGCATTCCCTGCGCCGCATTCACGGCGGTGACAGCCTGGCTCGCCGATGTGGTTCCGCCTCCCCCCGTGTTCTTGCGGGAAAGTGCGGTGATCGAACTGACATAGTTCTGGGTTTCCTTATACGGCGGGACTCCGCCGTATTTGAGGACAGCGTTACTGCCCGCGTTGTACGCGGCCAGCATGTTGTCCTGCTTGTTTCCCGGAACGTTTTTCACTTCCTCGGCGATGGCGCACAGGTACTTGGCCGATGACGGGATCGCGTCGTCGGGGTCCCATACATCGCGTTTTCCGTCGCCGTTGCCGTCTGTTCCGTGAGCTTCCCACGTGGACGGCATGAACTGCGCGATCCCTTGCGCACCGGCCGGCGACTTTGCTTTCGGGTTGAATCCCGATTCCTGTGTCAGCAGTGCGGCGAGTAGGTTCGGGCTGACTTCGGGGCAGGTGTTTCCCGCGTCCTCGATCAGGTCTTGGTACTCGGCTGGCACGGCCAGGCTGAGCGCCGTGCCGACGGGGTCGTCGCCGGCGCCCTGTACGAGCGCGGCCACGATCACGGCCGCGGTGGCTCCTATGCCCACGACGGCCGCTGTGGAGGCCTTCAACGGCGTCATCCCTCCCTTCGTGAGGTGTGGGGTGGTTATGCAGGTCAGACTGTGTTTCGCATCCGCCGGAGTATCCGCCAGGGATCTGCCGGGCATCCGCCGGGATCCGCCGGGCGGCAGATGCCCGGCGGATGTGTGGCGGGTGCTCCGGCGGATGCGAAGGGGGTTACGGAGCGGACTTGGCGGCGGCGACGAGGTCGGCGAGGTGGTAGCCGCGCACACCCTTTTCGTCCTTGCCGCCCGAGGGGACTCCGAGTGCAGCCGATAGTTTCCGCCCCTGCATTACCGACTTCTCTTCCGTGATCCCGAGGGCGGGAGCCAGTTCGGCCGTGGGCATGAATTGCGCACCCTTGACCTCCATCAGTTTGATGGCTCTCTTCAGTGGAGAGTCCGGCGCCACTTCGAGCGCCTTCTTCTGAGTTGCGTGGACCTCGTCGACCACGTCCCAGATGAATTGGTCTTCGAAATTGAATCCCCGGATGAGCGTGGATCGCCCCTTGGCAAAGAGAACGCCCTGACCCTTGATTTCCGGGTCGAGGAGTGCCGGATTGATCGGTGCAACCGTTTCGAAGTAGGTGTCACCGAGAGCGACCTTGGCGGTTCCCGCCGACGCCACATACAGGCACAGCCGGTAAAGGAACTGATCCCGGACGATGACCGGAATCGCGTTTGTGGAGGGGCGTTGCGTCATGAGCACCGTGGAGATGCCTGATTCCAGGGATTTGGAGACGAGCGATCGCGTGTCTTCCGCGATCTGCTTGGCCTGGTCCTTCTCTTCGTTCGTTGCGCCTGAAGCGAAGAAGTCGGCCGCCTCGTCCACGATGAAGATGACGGGCTTGAATTTCGGGGCAGGCTGCCGGTTCCGAATGGCAGCCGTGATTTCTGCATACCGCTTGTCCGAGCGGTTGTTGAGTTCCCGGACCATGTCCCAGAACACGGCCGGATCGTCGGAGGACTCATAGCGGGTGGCGATCGGTTCGAATCGGGTCAGCCCACAGAATTTGCCGTCGAGCAAATACAGCTCGAAGTCGCCGTATGCGATCAGCAGGCAGGTGATGAGCCCGTTGATCAGCGTGGTTTTGCCCATCTGCGTCATTCCGGCGACCAGCAGCGATGCCTTGTCGAACGTGGGCACGCCGACGAGCTGACCGGTCACGTCGTGGCCGAGCGGCACCCCGCCGGTGAACGTGGCGATCTCCTGCCGGGTCGGGGCGGGGAAGGGGCGGGTGAACGGGGGTTCGTGCAGCTTGAGGAGCTTGACTCGGCGTTCGTTGTCGCGGCTGCGCTCCAGTGTCATGTGCAGGCGAGTGACCCCGAACATGCCCGCCACGGTGCCGAGGCGCTTCTCCACGTCCTCGTACGTGCGGCCCTTGGGCACCAGGAAGTCGTAGACATCGCCGGTCTGCACCGAGCCGACCGTGACCTCATCGGCCCGGATCACCTGGTCGCCGCCGATGACGCTCGCCGTGCGCAGCGCCGCGGTGAGCTCCGGGTGTGCGGCAACGGGCTCAGCGTCCGTCTGCAGCTCTTCCAGCCCAGCCTGCGGCGCTTCCTGCTTCAGCACCGCCGCAGGCTGGGCTTCGCGCGCCCAGCGCTGCATGACGCCCGTGCGGATCCGCCAGGCCAGGTAGCCCAGCGCCACCAGCGCTCCGGCGGTGAGCAGCACGGTGGCCGGCCAGGACAGGCCGAGCTTGTCCTTGATGGCCGCGAGGACGCCGAAGGCGATGGCGAGGGCGCCGATGGCGCCTGCTGCCTGGCCCGCCATGTCGTCGCTGGCCTGCTGTTTCTTCTTTCCCACACCCCTCTCCTTCATGGGTGATCATGAACGGGTCGGCGAACCTAGCCGCACACATTTTCGATTTCCAGAGGTTTCCCGTTCAGCGCTCACCGGATCTGCTCCCTGGGTCTGCGAACGCGTGGTCCGCTCGCCGGGTCACTCGCCGGATCTGCGCTGGTCGACTGCGTGTTGCGGTTCCGGCAGTCGCAGCAAGGGCCAGCCCGCGTCTGCGGGCTGGCCCTCACTGGTGGTGCCGGAAAGCGGGGCGGACGCCCGCCTTGAGTCAGCTCAGGCGTCGGCGTCTTCGGGCTCGTCCTCCTCGGCCTCCTCGGCTTCGGCGGTCCCCTCCTTGGCCATCAGTGCGGCCCAGGCGTGGCGCACTCGCTTCTCGCTGCCGACGAACTCCGCGCGGCGGAAGGCGGCGACGGCCTGGCGGTAGGACATGGGCGGGTCGTCGCGGTAGCGCAGGTGCCGCAGCACGACGTCGAGCTGCTCGTCGGTGAGCTGCTCGCCCGGCTCGGGCGTGGGCACGCCCGTCACGGAGGCGAGGTCAGCGAGTGCGACGGCGTCACGCTCGGCGTCACGTCCGCCGTGACGGCTGCCGTGACGGCCGGACGGGGCAGCGTCCTGACCTGCGTGACTGTCCGTGCCGCCCGGCCCCAGGGCGGCACGGGTGGTGGGCAGGGCGGGCGCGGTGGGTGTCCAGGTGTCGAGGTCCGGCAGTGCGATGGCCGCCACGCTGGCGGGGAGGATCTTCTCCGTGACGGCCTTCTGCGTGGCCTCGGCCTGCTTGTGCAGGTCCTTGGTCATGGACTCCTGCGCGGCCAGCACCGACTTGCGGTACGCGGTCTCAGCCTTGGCTACGCGCCCCTCCAGGGCGGTGGCCATCTCCAGCAGCTCGATGCGGTGGGCAGCGTCGGCCTCCATCGTCTCCAGCCTGTCGGCGACCTCCTGGCGCCGCTCGGCGATGGCCCGAGACGTCTCGTCGGAGACCTTCCGCCCGAGCGCGGGCAGGGCGAGCCACCACGCGCCCTTGGTCGCGACGATCGCGACCGGGGTGAGGACCATGGCCAGGTCGAACGTGCCCGGGTCGGACACGATCAGGTCAGCGGTCGGAATGGCCGCGTTGATGAGCGTGAGGGCCAGCCCCGCGTACATCACGCGCTGGGCGCGCAGCCGGTTGTTGCGGGCCAGGATCTCCGTGGCCTGGAAGACCACCCACAGGGCGTCCAGCGCGGCGACGGTCGGCACCGCCCAGGCCCCGAACCGCGGTTCGAGGATGTGGTAGCTGACGCCGACCGACAGCACGGCCACGCCCAGGGTGATGACGCCCAGGATGGTGAGCACCATCCCGCGCGCGGAGGCCTTCGCCCCCAGGTTCTTGATGCTCTGCACGTTGATGTCCCTTCTGCTGAAATGCCGGTGATGACGTCGGGTCAGCCGCCCATGCCGGACAGGCGGCCGACCTTGGCGACGTGGCTTTCCTGCTGCTTGATGAGGCGGCCGACCTCTTCCGCGAGGAAGCCGCTGTAGTAGCCGCCGAAGGTGCTGCCGACGTGCCAGTGCGCGCCCTCGGGGTAGCCCGCCTTCGCGAGAGCCTCGGAGTGGCTCAGGTCGGCGTAGAGGTGCTTGTCGTGCACGCGCGCGATGTCCACCGCTCGATCGTCGAACGCGGCGGCGGCGGCCAGGGCGCGCTCCTGCGCGTCGACCAGGCGGGAGATGGCGGCCGGCCACTCGGGCCCGGCCTGCGGGGTGCGCAGGTAGTCGTACGCCGACTGAAGCGCCTTCAGCTCCCGCTCGTACGCCTTCCAGCGGTGGGGAGCGTCCTGGACGGCCTGGCGCAGGTCGGCGACGTAGGCGGCGTCCTTCCATGCCTCGCGCGCCTCGTCGTACAGGTCGCTCAGGATGCGGCGGGCCGCTGTGCGCAGCCGGTGTTCGGTCGCGTCCTCGGACTCCGGGACGTACCGCAGTCGCGGGTCCTCGTAGGAGGCGTCGGGCCGGGCCGGCTCCCCTTCGCGGCCGGTGAAGGAGGCGAACTCGAAGCGCAGGCCCCAGCCGGAGGGGTGCGGCTCGATTTTCCGCAGATACGGCGGCAGGTGCGGCTGCAGGCGCTCGTAGATCTGCCGCTGCTCGTCGGCCGTGATGGTGGTGACGGTGTTACCGAGCATGCCAACTCCTTGCTGGGCGAGAGAGGTTCCGGTGCGCTCGCGCTCGGCCGTGCCGCCGCCGTGTGTCGAAGCGGCGGCCGGCGCCGGGTGCGCCAGCTCGGATTCGTCCAGGGGTGTGCGTAACGGGATGGTGCTGGCCATGGCGTCTCCTGTCGGACGGAACTGGTGGCCGCTGTCCGGCTCCCCTGGACCGCGCCCGGCCCCGTGCTCGGCGTGAGGGGCACGCGAGCAGAGGGCCGGGCGGGTCAGGCAGCCGCCAGAGGTGGCGATGACGGCTGAGCGGATGGCTCAGCGGGGGCGGTTGCGTTGCAGGTAGGCGTCCTGGAGCCGCTCGAACGACTCCCACAGCCGCGCGCCGGTGGGGCAGCGGGCGTGGTCGGTGCACGATGTGCAGCCGTCGGCGTGCGTCTGGTGGGCGCGGTGCGCAGCCTGGTAGCGCTGGTACAGGTCGTCAGGCACGGGGTGCTCTTTCGTGGTGCCGGCGGGGCGGGTGAAGGTCGCTCACGCGGTGGCCCGCCTCCCACGCTGCTGCGGCTGCCATCGCGGCGGCCGCGAGCAGCAGGCGGGCCAGGGGGTGGTGGGAGCCGACCGCGGCGGCGGCCCGGGCCGCGCGCTGCTGCGCTGCCCGGGCCGCCTGTATGAGGTGCGCCATTCAGTAGCCGTTGTTCTGGCACGCACTGCACGTCCAGGCCGTGGGCGCCGGAACGGCGCCCTGCCTCCCGGCAGGCGACGACGGCGCGGCGCCGAACGTGCCGCCGCACACATCGCACTGCATCCCACTGCCGGTCACGGGCGACGCGGGTACGGGGGCGAGGGAGGAGGGCGGGCAGTCACTGCCGTTGCACGACCACCGGCCGCACAGCGGGCACGCGTCATCGGCCATCACCGGCCGGTGCAGGGTCAGGACCGGCTGACGCTCGTAGCCGGGCGCCATCTCCTGGAGCGTGCGCCGAACCCGCCGCCCCTCGGGGACACCGGCGTCCTTCTCGCGAACCATGCGCGCCAGAAGGTCACCGAGCTGGCGGAGCGCACTGGGCGGGCAAGGCCCGGTGTGCCAGTTGCCGCACCGGTCGCACGCGTACTCCGGATCGACCGCAGCCCCTGTCGTATGGGCTGCAGAGCGTGTCATGATCGCTGTGGTCATGGGGATCTCCGAATCCTGTATGACCGGACAGCCCCGGAACTCTCACCTTCCGGGGCTGTCACCGTGTGGCTGGCCGGACGGCCAGCCACGGCCCGTCTCCCACCCCCTGACGTTCTCGTGGGTGGGAGAGGGACCGTGGCGGATCGTCAGGCAGCCGGCGCGAACGCGGGCGCGACCGTCTTGGCGGGGCGGATGAGGTAGTCGGAGTCCGTCCACACCGAGCCGACCGCGAAGGGCTGGCCGTCGGGGCGCAGGGTGTCGCGGACGATGACCGCCCACCGCGCGCCGCCCCGGCCCAGCAGCTTCGCGGCCTCGCGCGGGTTGGTGATGAGCGCCAGGACCTCGAACCGGCCGTCGACGTTCTGGTAGACGGCTCCGGGTCGGCGGGGGCCGATCTCCTGGTCGGTGCTCGGCAAGGAGATGGTGGTGGGCATCATGCTGCGGCTCCGATCAGGCAGGCGAGGTGGTCGATGTCGTGCCGGACGGTGTGCTGCGGGTGCGGCCGGCCGCCGCCGGGCTGGGGCTGGCGACCATCCCGCTCGTGAGGCTGAGGCCGCACCGGAAGCGGCGGCCGCCTGTTCCCCAGGACGGGGGCTGTCATGCTGGGCATCCGTGGGTCGTCCTCTCGCGAAGGGTGACCTGCGACAAGAACCCCCAGGGGCCTAATCCCTGGGGGTTCGTCGCGTGAGTGCGTCCTGCGCACTCCGCCGACTACCGAACCCGCAGTGAAGCGGGGCCGGTCGACGACGGGCAGCGCAAGCTCAACCGGATTGCGTCACCGGGCGGGACGCTGGGGGTGGAGCGTCTTCTGCGGCACCGGCGGCGCTCCCAGAGGCGCGGCACCGGCGGGTATCTGCGCGCGGCGGGTGTCGGCGTCACGGACCGCGGACTCGGTCGACGCCCACTTCATCTCGCGCAGCAGCCACAGGGGCCGGCCGTCGCCGGGCTCGTCGCCCGTCGGCGCCGTCTGCTTCTGCGTGGCGATCTGGCTGACGGCCGGGGCGACCGCGTCCTTGGGCTTGCGCCGTACGGTGGTCCTGCGGCGGTGCACGGTCTGCGAGTTGCCGTCCGTCAGGCGCTCCTCCCATTTCCTGGCCGTGACGTTGACGGTGACCAGGCGGTTGCTGCCCAGGCGGCAGCGGACGGCCCCGTCCTTGCCCGCCGGGCCCGTATCGTGCGGAACGACCTTGGGCTTCTTGGTCTGGAGGCCGGTGATCGGCACCCACGTCTTGCAGTCGGGGCAGACCAGCGACGCGCAGGCGGGGCGCAGGTCGTACTGGTGGGGCTTGAGGGTGGAGAGGGCGAGCGCCGGGCGGCTGTTGACGGTGCGGGAGCGGGTCCGGCTCCGGCGGGGACGGGCGGTGCGCTCAAGGGTCGAAGCAGACATCTGAACTCCTCACGGACGGAGCGGCAGGGGAAGCGTCGCGATGCTCTCTCCGCCCTCCGGGCCACACGGACGAGGCCGGCGTCCCGCAGGACAGACAGCGCACAGCGCTGCGACGTGCACAGTCGTCGCGGCCGTCAGGCTCCGGGGGAGTTCGATGGTGCTCTCGCGCCCTCGGTGACCCGAGGACTACCCCGGCCGCCCCGAAGGGCGGACGACTACCTCCGCAACTTCGATATCGAAGTTGCAGTACGATGGTGCGCAATCTCGCTATCGATGTCAAGTGCTTCGATAGAGATATTTCTTCGCTATGTAAGTCGCGGGCCGTAGCTGACGCTGAGCATCGAAGCCCTTAGGATCGCTAGCGAAGTTAGGAGACACATGGCAGGCGGAAAGGGCGCTAAGCAGCCCAGATACCTCCAGATCGCTGACGAACTGAAGGCTGCGATCGAGCGTGGGGACTACCGACCCGGTGATCGGCTGCCGGGGGAGAACGCCCTTGCACCGCAGTACGGCGTCGCCGTGATGACGGCTCGGCGAGCGCTGCGCGCGCTCACCAACGAAGGGCTCGCAGAGTCCCGGAAGGGCGCGGGTGTGTTCGTTCAGGCTTTCCGCCCCATCCGGCGGCGCGGTATTCAGCGTCTGGCACAGGACCAGTGGGGCGCCGGGAAGTCGATCTGGTCGGCTGACGAAGACCGCCCCCTGACGGTCGACCAGGTCTCCGTACAGGAGGTCCTTCCGCCGATGCACATTGCCGAGATGCTTGCCCTGGATGCCGGCGAGACCGCCTGCGCCCGGTCCCGGCGCTTCGTCCTGGATGGCCGGCCAGTCATGCTCGCCACCTCGTACCTGCCCTACGCCCTGGTGGAAGGGTCGGCGATCACCCAGGCCGACACCGGGCCGGGAGGAACCTACGCTCGTCTCGCTGACCTCGGTCATGGCCCGGTTCGCTTCCGGGAGGAGATCCGCGGACGGCTGCCCACTGCTGAGGAAGCGCAAACGTTGGGCATGTCCCCTGAGCGCCCTGTCCTGAAGATATGCCGGACAGCCTTCGACGCCCACCAGCGAGTTGTTGAGGTCAACGAGATGACCCTCGACTCCGCCTCGTACGTTCTGGACTACGAGTTCGATGCCTGACGGCACGCAGGACTCGCCGCGGGCACGGCACTGGGGTGTGCCCGGGATCGCCATGGTTCCTCCGGCCGGGATTGCGGGTGTGGATCAACAAGAAACAGCATCCGCACCAGGGACCTTGAGCGAGATGTCTGACCGTGGAAGTGGTGTAGCAACTGCGTGGCAATAGGGCCGTTGATACCTGGAAGGTGACCGCCAAGGGGGTGTGTAGTGATCGCTGTGGACAGGTGGACAGGTGAGGAGGCGCTGCTGTTGCGGTCGGTGATGCGAGCGTCTGTGCGCGAGTTCGCCGGTCGCCTCGGCATCAGCCCCCGGACCGTCTCGAACTGGCAGCGGAACAAGACGAGCGTCTGCCGTCCCCAGATGGCACAGATCCTGGACACGGCGCTCCTCCAGTGCACTCCTGCTGAGCAGGAGGCGTTCAGCTTCCGTCTAGCAGCGCTGCGTGGAGCGGCAACTCCCATCACCGCCGAGTCGGCAGCGTGTCCGGCACCGTGCACGGTCGTCTCCCACAAGTTCTTGCCGGTTTACCTAGGTGATTGCAGTGCGCCCCTCTACGCTGCGGGTTCGCCAAGCGAGCCAGGGCCAGGCGGCTTGGAGCAGCGAGTCCTGCCAGCTGACCACCACTCCGCGCAGTCGTCGACGGTGCACATATACGCCTGCGGTGTCGCTGTGGTGCATCTCGAAGAACACCACCATCTCGAGTCGTTGACCGAGTTGGCGTTGTGGCGTTATCGCACGTACCAGAAGGAACCGAGCTGGGCGGGCCAGCAGATGGCCGACCTGCTGGCCCGTCACGGCGACCACAAGGACCGGCCCGCCCAGTCGCTCATTCCGCAGTACGTGCTGTCGGCCTACGAGCTCCGCACACATTCCTGGTCAAGCGCTGGCCTGGACACGGCTCTCCAGCTGCTCGCTACGCCATCAGTGCTGGTCAACCGACAGAATCCAGCAGATGTGGTACCGCTCGGGCCAGGGGTGGAGGAAGCCAAGTTCCGTGACGGCTGGGCTCACCCCGAGGCCGTGACATTCGACGGTGGAGTCTCCCGCGGCGTCGTCGGCTGGTCGGGTGTCGCCTATCACCCGCAGCAGGACGAGCGGGCTCTGACCATGAGCCAGATCGTGGCACTTGAGCTCGACGTGCAGGCCCTCTGGGCGCTCTCGTCGCACATCCTGCACATGATCGAAGACGGCCAGGACCCGGTGATGCCGACGGCCTACGGTTGGCGCTTTCTGCGCAGCGCGTACTTCCGGCTCACTACCGCGCGCCCCACTGAGACCGCCCAACACCGGGTGATGCGCGAGGCCATCCTGGCCACCAGCGAACTTCCTGATCGGCTGCGTGCCGCCCAGGACGCTCTCCGAGACAGCAATCCGTGACGGCCATGTGGAAGGCGGAGTGGGTGGACCCTCGATCGACAGCGCTGCTGGTCATTGATGTGCAGCAGGGCTTTGTCAACCAGCACAGCCGCGGAGTCATCCCTGCGGTTGTTCGGCTGGTGGTGGGCTGGCAAGCAGCCGGCGCTCCCGTGGTGCTGTCACGGTTCCACAACGAGCCCGGATCCCCGTACGAGACGATCACGGGATGGACGCGTTTGCGTACTCCCGAGGAACAGGCCCTCGTTGCTGACCTGGCTCCCTTCGCTGCCAGCGCCGCCGCGATTATCGACAAGCCCCAGGCGTCAGTGTTCACCCCCGAGGGCTCCCGGACGATCCGCGAGGCGGGCTGGACCGATCTGGTGCTGTGCGGCATCGACACGGACGCGTGCGTATACGACTCCGCTGTCGCCGCCTATCAGGCCGGATACCGGCCGTGGATCGTCACCGACGCTTGTGCCTCCACCGGCGGCGCCCGCTACCACGACGCCGCACTCCTGCTCGCCTCCCGAAACATCGGAGCTGAGCAGCTGATCACGAGCGAGGTTGTCTTGTCCCGAATCAGCGGAACGCAAGGAGCCCACGCATGAACACACCGCACGAGACAGACGTGCTGGTAGTCGGCGCCGGCCCGTCAGGCGTGGCGGCCGCGGTGATGGCGGCCAGCCTGAACCTTCGAACGGTCATCGTGGAGGCTGACTCAGTAGGCGGCAAGCTGCATGTCATCGGGGCGCTGGAGAACGTCCCTGGCAACTGGTCGACCGGCCCCCAACTTGCTGAGGCTCTTTCCGCCGACCTGGACCGCCTACAGCAGGCTGACCGATGCTCCGTCATCCAGGGCCGTGCGTCAAGCGTCACCGGCTACGACGACCGAGCGGAGCTCGCACTCGAGGACGGACGCGTACTGAGTGCGCAGCTGATCGTGGTCGCCACCGGCGTGGCCGTCTTGGCCCCTCCCGATGCCGACTGGATCAGCGCTCCCGCACGTTTGTCCGTTCCTCCGCTGTGGCGCACCCAGCCTGCAGACCTAGCAGGCCGGACCTACGTCCTCGGAGGGGACCGCCCCCTCGGAACATGGCTCCGCACCCACCCGCACTCCTCAACGACGCTGCATGTCCTCTGTCCGCTAGCAGATGACTACAAGATCGCCGAAGTCGCGGGGGATGAGCGCGTGCGCATCGTGCCCGTCTCTCACGTCGTCCTGTCGCCGATGGCCTACGGAAACGAGTGGAGCTTGCAGGTCAAGGACCGACAGGGTGAGCGCAAGTCCTACGTCGCCAAGACGGTGTTGAACAACCTCGGCAATACGCCAGCAGGTTTGGAGGGCCTCGCCTCGAGCGAGGACGGCTACTGCCCTCCCGGCAAACAGCACCCTCGGATTCGGGTCGCCGGCGACTTGAGGTCGGCCCAGTTCCAACGCGTCACGACGGCTCAGGGCTCTGGGGCGGAAGCTGTACTCGCGTCCTACTACGCCTCGGTCCTGAAGTCATGCTGAGGCTTGATGCCCACCGCCCTAACGGCGTATCGCTGCATGGCGGTCAAGATCGATCCCGTGGTGTATCTTTCAGGGATTCAGTGATCATGAGAGGTTGGGGCATGTCCGACGCGGATCCCATGCAACGGGTCAACGCTCTCCTCGACGACGTTCTGCCGACGCCGCGCGTGCGGCAGCAGCTGCGCCTCGCTGCGGGGCTCACCCAGCAGGAAGTCGCGGACGCTGTGGGCGTGAAACGCCTGGCTGTAGCCCGCTGGGAGCTAGGCCAGACCCACCCTCGGCGGCCCCACCGCGCGGTCTACATTCACCTGCTCAAGCGACTCGCGGAGCGCTTCCCCGAAGCCGCTGAGCTGGATGAGGGCATGCCGACGCCGGCCTCCGAAGGGGGGTCGGGATGACCTAGTGGCCATCGACCGCGCGCGCCAAGAAGCGGACTAACCACCCGCTGGCCTCGCGCGGCCCGTCTACCGACCGGCTTAACCACCCGCGTCGGCCACTCAGGGCCCGGTTGCCGCCGGTCCTGAGCTGCGGCTCACCGAGCCGCTCTACCTGAATCGGCCCCTTACCAGGGCCACCACCACCGGCCGCTGCGGCCACCACAGCCGCTCCGTCCGATCCGCATCACCCGCGGGCCCCCACCACAGGGGCTTCGCGGTTCAGCAGAAACCAAGAGAGAGGAGAAATCTCCCCCCGCCCGGTCGGTGTCCGCCCGCTTCTCACGAAGGGGGCGATCCCAACCCATCCGCATATCTGGCCGTCCAGCCCGGAGGGGCTCGGGTCGGTCCAGCTATGGAGAGCAGGTCTTTCTCATAGTGCCCGAGAGTGATGTCCCCTGTCAGCTTGACCCTGTCCGTTTCGCACCGGTTCAGGCGCGGCGATCTTCCCGTGTGACGGGATCGGCATTCGGTTCATCCGTCTTTTTCCAGTTCGTACCGGAAGTTGAATTTCTGGCAGGAAGCTACAAGAACGACCCCTTCCGGGGCGCATCGGTGAGCACGGTCACGGTGTCTGCCGTATCGCTCGTGCACCCCGTCTCGGAGGTCGTTGACAGCCCCGTCGGCGGCGACGTCCGCGAAGACCACGTCCCGTGTGGCGGGACGGGTTCCGAGATTGTTGCCCGCCGGGCGGGAGCTTCGGGGGTGATCCGGGCTGAGCGGCCTCTGCCCACAGGCCGCCCGGCGCAAGGTCGGCGGGTGAAGGACGAATCGCGAGTTCTGGCTACTCCGGGGGGTGTCCGCTTTGGCGTGTACATCGGCCCGATGACGGCACAGGCGGCTACAGCTCTTGCGGCCCTCACCGCTCCTGTTCGGGCGGTGGACCGATGAGCGTCCTGGCGGCACCGGCCGCCGCGCTGGACCGCCCTCTCTGGGAGGGCGTCCACACCTCCGCCGATGACGCCCTGATGCTTCCCGGGCAGCGGAACGGGCTGCCGTCGGTGCCGACCTCCGGGCAGCCGGGCGACAGTGGTCTAGAGGACCCGCTGCGCCTCGGTCGGAAGATGCGGCTGCGGCTGCTCGCCGCAGTCCAGACGCTGCTGTCGGACCCGTCGATTGCTGGGTTGAAGGATGCGCCGAAGTTGGCGGTGGTGGTGCTGTACGCGAAGTCGCGGGCACCGCAGGGCGAGAAGAACGACCTCCAGACCTCCATCTGGGGCTCGGAGCTTGGCCGGTGGATGGGCGTGAAGGAGTCGACCGTTCACCACAAGGTGCTGCCTGTGCTGCGTGGCTCGGGCGCGCTGCGGACCCGTGTGGTGAGGGACGCGAAGGGGCACCCGACCGGGCTGGACTGCCTGGTCATGCCGCTGTGGAACGCCCACCACGGCGGGGGAGCGGGGCACCCGCTGGCGCTGACGAAGGCGGAGCTGTCGACGCTGCTGCGCCTCCTCGAGGCGCTGTTCGGGCACGGCTGGACGCCGGAGAACCGGGAGGCGACGCCGCCGGGGCTGCTGGCCGGCCGTACGGGCAAGGGGGCTGCGACCGATCGGCTCGGGCTGCTGCTGATGGTGCTGAACACGCGGGCATCGGGCTGGCTGCAGCTGTGCGGCGGCTCGATCAGGAAGAAGGAGGGGCGTGGGGCGGCGACGCTGGCGCGGCTGTTGGGCTGCTCGCCGTCCGGGGCGCGGAAGGTCCTGGCCCGGTTGACGGAGGCCGGTGTCGTGGCGCGGCAGCGCAAGGCGAGGTCGACGCGGATGAACGGCCGGGGCAAGGTCATGCTGCTGCCGGTCGCCCGCGCGTACGGCCGCACCCTGGCCTCTGTGGAGGCTGTTCAGGGGCCCGAGCCTGAGTTTTCGGCGCGTCCTGATGGTGCGTGCGGAGATCATGCTCCCGCTGATGTGGCCGGTGCCCTTGGTACCTCTGGGATCGGCGGTGCTGAGCGCGCTGGGGATGCGGCGGTTCAGGAGCGTCCCGATGGTGCAGAGCTCCACGCAGACCACGCTTCTGTGGTTACTCCCGTAGTTCCTCCGCAACTCTCTTGTGGCTTTTCCGGCGAAGGCCGTGGGGCTGAAGGCCGTCGGCCGGAGCGCGCGTGCGCGCGCGAGGACCAGGCCGCCGACGGCGAGACCACTGTTGCCGAGTCGACCCAGCCGGTGGCTGAGGGCGGCCCGCTGCGCGGGGAAAAGCCGAAGGAGTCCTCGGTCGATGAGCGGGGTGGGCAGCGTGCTGCCGGGGCTGAGGCCGGTGGCCGGCTGAAGGCCGTGGGTTGGCACAAGACGCAGCAGCAGGGGAGGGGTGGCCTTCCGGCTGATCTTGGTCTGCGGGTGGCTCTGGGGCCGGTGTCCGGGCTCTGGGAGCGGCTGTCCGGCTGGCAGCAGGACCAGGTCGAGGCGGCCGCGAAGGCGGAGGTGAAGCGGCTGGCGGGCATGCTGGAGCAGCCGGAGGCGGCGGCGCGGCTGCTGGCCGACCGGCTCACCGACCGGCTGAAGGAGACCGGCGGCGAGGCCCTGGTCGACCGGCCGTACCCGTGGCTGATCCGGCGGGGCCTGGTGCAGCGCCAGGCGTGCACGGACCGGCGCTGTGACGACGGGATCCGGCTGGACATCGGCAGGGAGTGCGAGAACTGCGGCAACGTGCTCCACATCCGGCGTGCCCGGCGGGCCAAGATCGCGGCGGAGGTCGACCGGGAGCTGCCCGGTCGGAGTGAGGGCGAGCGCCGCCGGGTCCTCGATGAGCGGCTGCGCGAGCAGGCGGCCATCGAGGCGGAGGGCCTCGTGCGGCGGCGCAAGCAGGCCCGCGCGGAGCAGGCCCGCCGCGATGCCGCCCGTGCGGCTGCCCAGGAGCGGGCGGAGCGCGAACGTGAGGCCGCGGCCGCCGCCGACGCTGTGCGCCAGACCCTGCCGTGCGAGGACTGCGGGCAGAACCAGGCGGCCGGACTGTGCGAGGCGTGCGACCACCGCCGTCAGACCGAGACCCTGATCGGTGAGGCCGGTCTCCTGGCAGCAGCCTGGTCCGCCGACCTGACCGACCCGGGCAACGTCGCGGCCGTCATTGCCGGGGCCCGGACGGCCATCGGCAACAGCATCGCCAACGCGTGGCAGGAGTTCCTGCAGATCACCGACGTGGCCGCCCTGGAGGCCAACCCGGAGGCAGCTGAGGACGCATACGCATTCGCCGCGTTTCAGACCGCACAGCAGGCCGTCCAGGAGTACCAGGACAACGCCCTGGCGATGCTGGGCCGGACCGAGGAGGCCGAAGCCGAGGCCCGGCGGGCGTACAAGGCAGGGCAGGGCCGCCCCTGGTTCCAGCACAACCCGAACGGCGCGGACGCCATCGCCGCCGCGACGAAGGCCGCCGACGCGGCCCGGGAGCGCGTGGCCGAGTACCTGCTGACGGTGCGGCTGGAGCAGCTGCGCAAGCAGCAGGCGGCGGCCCGGGCCGAGTCGACCGCGCCCGCGCCGTGGACGGACCGGCTCACCAGGCTCGCCACGCGCTCGCTGGACGGCTGTACGGCCGGGGCGGTGATCGCGTGAGCACCGAGCTGAGCGGGGTCAACCTCGCGCGCCAGGCCCTGGTCGCGGCCCGGGAGGCAGCCAAGAAGAACGGCGCCACCCACACGAAGAAGCCGAAGCGGCGCACCGGCACCGTCGTACGCCGGGACGGCCGCGAGCCGCTCGGGCTCGGCAGCGCGATCAGCATGATGATGACCGAGCGCGGCATGGTCGCCCCGGCCGCCGGCGGCAGCGTCCTTGCCCAGTTCGACGACATCCTCGCCGCAGCCGCGCCAGAGCTCGCCGGGCACGTCCAGGCCGTGGCGTTCGACGCGGACACCGGCCGCCTGGACCTCGCCCCCGCGTACGGCACGAAGCTACGCTGGAGCGCGCCGAAGTTGCCGCCAACGAGAAGGTGCAGGGCGCGAACGTCCGCACGCTGCACGTCCTGGCGCCCGCACCCGTGAAGGCCGGCCCCGCCACGGCGGCCGATGACCCGAACGCGCCGACCGTGCCCGTCGCGCCGGTGCAGCGACGGACCCCACCGGACGGCTACCGCCGCGCCATCGAAGCGCACCGCCAGGCCGTCCGGCCGTCGAGGGTGAACCCGGCCATCGCGGAAGCGGTGGAGCGGCAGACGGCGGCGATGCGGGAGCTGAGCCGTCGTGCGTTCCCGGAGCCGGACGTCGTCCCGGACGACGCGCCGGCCTCGATCGAGGTGAGCCGTGCACAGCGCCGCCGCCAGGCCGCGGCCACCGAGGCCGCCGCCCTGCGCCGGGCCAGGGCGGAACGCGCTGCCCGGGAAGCCGGGACGGCAGTCGCCGTCCCGCAGTCGGCTGCGCTGCGGACCACGGCGTGAGTAGCGCGGCTGTAGGAGGTCGGCATCGACGCGGTTGGTTCCAACTACTAAGTTCTCAAACGGAGGTTCGAATTTTGAAGTTACGAGAAGCGATCGAATGCGTGCGGATACGGGTATCCGGGCCCCGGTGTCCCGGTCGGGGCGGCATCGTTAGCCAGCACAGTGTGGTCGCCTTGGACAGCGGGGCCGCGTGCACGACAGCAGGAGGAATGCGGTGAGCGACCGTAGCGCCATCGAGTGGACCGAGGCAACATGGAACCCGACCACCGGTTGCGATCGTGTCTCTTCCGGCTGTGACAACTGCTACGCCCTCGCCTTGGCGAAACGCCTGAAGGCAATGGGGGCGGCGAAGTACCAGAACGACGGTGACCCCCGCACCTCCGGGCCTGGGTTCGGCGTCACGCTGCACCCCGACGCCCTGGACGTCCCGTACGGATGGAAGAGCCCTCGAGTGGTGTTCGTGAACTCGATGTCGGATCTCTTCCACGCCCGTGTCCCCCTCGACTTCGTCCGGCAGGTCTTCCAGGTCATGGCGGACACACCGCAGCACACGTACCAGGTCCTCACCAAGCGGGCCCGTCGCCTGCGCCAGGTCGCGCCGAAGCTGGACTGGCCGGGCAACCTCTGGATGGGCGTCTCGGTAGAGACCGAGAACGAGCTGTCCCGCGTCGACGACCTCCGCCAGGTCCCGGCGGCCGTGCGGTTCCTGTCCTGCGAACCTTTGCTTGGGCCGCTTCCCGGCCTCAGGCTGGACGGCATCCACTGGGTCATCGCCGGGGGCGAGTCCGGCCCGCGCCACCGTCCGCTGGACGAAGTCTGGGTGACCGGGATCCGCGACACCTGCCAGGACGCGGGCGTCGCCTTCTTCTTCAAGCAGTGGGGCGGGCGCACCCCCAAGGCCGGCGGCCGCCTGCTGGAGGGCCGGACCTGGGACCAGATGCCGATGCGGGTCGCGGCCTGACCGAACTGTTCGTTGTGGCCGGGCATGGTCAGGCCCGGCCCAACATCAGGCCGCGAGGTTGCCGGGGTACAGGGTGATCTCCCGGGTCTTCTTCACACCCACGCCGTTGCTGGGCGTCCCGCCCTGCTCGTGCAGACGTTGTACCGCTTTGCGCACCACCGGCTCGGTGATCTGCCCGTAGAAGGACCCGAAGACCTCCAGCGTGTGGTCGACGAGCTTGACCGGCCGCCGGGTCCGTGCCAGAAGCTTCGCAAGGTTCTCAGCGATCTCCGGCACCGCCTTGGCCTCGACCTCCTTCGGATCCGGGCGCGTCACCGAGGCCACGGAGAACAGCGCGTCGTCCTCTTCACGCTCCTCCAGCGTCTCCCACCACGTTGCCCGGGCCCGGGCAACGGTGTCGCCGAACACCCACAGCCCATACGGGCTACGGGTGGCGAACACCAGCCGGTACACGGCCCGCTTGCGCGGCGAGTGCGACACCGGCACCGACTGCACGAGCATCCCGGTACGCCGCTCCAGACGGCGGGCGTACTCGGCCGCCACCGCCTCGATCGCATCCTCGGCCGCGCCGTCCTGGTGACGGGAAGCCACCGCATCAGCGAAGTACTCCCGCCACCAGGTCCCGCCGCACACGTCGTCGAACCGCTGGAGCGACTTCTCGTTGCCCTTCGGGGAGCGGACGTGCCCACCCAGACGCCACACGGCCATCATGCTGAAGTTCATCAACAGCTCAGTCGGAGGCCACTTCTGCGGACGCTTACGCGCGAGGACATCGACAAGGCGGTCCTGCGGCAGAACAAGCCCGCACGGGTCCAGGAAGAGAAACAGCGGCTCCCGGACAGCCCGCTGAACGACCTGGTCAAGAACACCGTCGACCTCACCGCGATGAGCATGCGCCCGTACACCGCGAGCCAGATAGTGCTGGACGACCTCGTGTAAACGGTCGAACGACTTCGCCTGAGGTTCGGAGAAGAAGCACTCCAACGTGAGCCCGGGCTTGTGACGCAGGGACGAAGCGACCTTCAGGGCGATCTCCGCGGACGCTGGGTCGCCGTTCTCATAGCGGCCCTCACCTGCGTATCCGTCTAGGTAGACGACGCGCTTGTCGTGGGAATGCGTGCCCGTCATCCCGCCGAACTGCGGCAGATACCGCTTGAGGAGATCGTGCTTGAACACGCTGGGTAGTGCTTTGTCCGCCCAGTAATCCCCGCCTGTACCCGACGACATCGCCCCACCCCTAGGTTCGCCGTAGTTGTCTGATCACAGATGGTGAGGCACCGGTGGGAACAGAGCAAGAGGCCCTGGCCGTGCCCGCGTGTGAGGAGCGCCGTGACGCTGTGCTGCTCCCCCCTCTACGTTTCCGCGGTCGCGCCGGCCAGGGAGTCGAGGAGCTCTCCGAAGGTGATCTTCTCGCCGTCGTAGTCGAAGGTCATGGCGGCGGCGAGGGCCTCCCACCGGTCGGTGCTGCGCCCGCAGTGGTCCAGCAGGATCTTCAGGGCGAGTTCGGGTTCGTGGCGGGCGAGGATTTCGTCGGCGGGGATCTGGCGCAGGTGCTCCAGGGTGCGGTAGCGGGATTTCACGACGGCGCGGTAGACCTCGGAGCTGGAGAAGATCTCACCGGTGGCGGGGGAGTCGAGCCAGGACTGCAGGACGGCCGCGGGGTCGGGGTGCTTGCCGAGTTCATCGTCGTCCAGCAGCCGCACCACACCGTCGTCCTCGTCTTCGGGTACCGGAACGGCAGCCGCCGCGGCCAGGAACCAGTTGGGGCCGTCGGCCTTCTCGGCGATCCAGGCAAGTTCGGCGGGGTGCAGCCCGTTCAGGACGTCGGCGACGGCGGTGTGCGGGGTGTGCAGATTGGCGGCGAGGGTGGCCAGGGTCTGGACCCGGCGGTGCTCGTAGTGGCGTTCCAGAAGCCGGGCCGGGCGGTCGTTGTCGGGATCGGCATTGTCGATGACGCGGATCAGGGCCCGGCTCGGCTTGGGGGAGACGACGGCGGGCTGATCCAGCCGGGCGAGCTGGACGCAGGCCCCGGCGAGGTGGTCGGGGTTGGCGCTGAGGAGGGCCAGGTCCTCGGCGAGGCGGAGGACGCGGCCGTCGAACTCGTGGTCGCCCTCCTGCTTGCCGGACCAGGTGAGCAGCTGGCCGCGGGTGACGAGAGCGTCGGCGGCCGCGTGCAGCTGGTCGGCGGCGAGGTCGACCAGGCGCGGGTTGTTGCGGACGCGGTTTGCGATGTGGTGCAGGGTCCGGCGGGCGGTCACCTGCGGGTTGGGCAGGTCGGCCAATTCGGGGGCAGCAAATCCTCGCTGAGAGCGGGAGCCGGGTCGGCGGGGAGTTCCTCGCCATCCGGGTCGGCGGCGCGGAACCGGGCGTCCTCGAGGGCCTGCGTCTCGGCCTGGTCCAGCAGCAGGTGCTGGACAGCCGCCCCGAACACGGGGTGCGCGGTGAGCTGCGCCCACCGCTGGGGACACCGTGCCAGCATCGCCCAGCCGTCGCGGCCGCCCAGCTCCAGCGACCAGTCCTTCGAGAACGCGGACACGGCCTCCCAGCCCTCTTCGGGCTCCGGGTGAAGGAGGTACGCAGCGAGCGGGGTGAGGCAGGCTTCCAGGACGGCGTCGAACAGTGCCTGCGGCAGAGGCGGAACCGGCGCGGTCTCCTGGGTGCGGGTGTAGCGGTCGAGATCCCAGTCCCGGACGACCCGCTCCACCTCGTGACCGGGGAGGCGGGGCAGGAGAGCGATCGCCGCTTCGACCTGGTCGGGGTGTCGTGCCAGACCGGCGACCAGTCCGGCCCAGACCCGGCGGGTGCGCAGGATGGCGGGCAGGTCAGCGATGGTCACCGTGCCGTCGGCCGCCAGGGCGGCCAGCATCTTCTCGTCGGCCTGCACCAGCAGCCGGTTCCGCAGCCGCTTGGCAGAGGTCCGGGCCAGCAGCGCGGGCAGTGCCGCCTTGAGGGCCTCCTCCCGCCACCGGTCGGCCTGGAGATCGATGCCGTCGCGGCTGATCGCAGGGGCGCACAGAGATTCGACCACCGTCTTGAGGGCTTCCTTGGGGAGGTCCTCGCTCATCGCAAGATCCCGCCACAGCGGGTACGTACGGGCATTGACCATCCTCAGTTCCCCTCCCAACCCTTGACCCGGCGTCACCGCCCGGTCGCCAGCCGTAGAAGCGACCGTACGGCGCACCCGGGCCCGAGCGGGGCGCGATTTGCGAAGCCGACTCCTTGCATGGCCTTCAGATGCCTGGTGCGTAGTGTCCAGGCGGGTCTGGCGGCCGCGCGCTTACTGGCGGTGCCAGTGGTGGTGGACCTGCTGCACGTCGGCTTCCAGGACGTCACGCAGTTCGTCGTCGTCTGCGGGAACTTCCAGTCCCAGTGCGGCAGCGACCTCGCGGTAGGACGCCGCCATGCCGGGATCACCTGCGGCGACCAGGCTCGACAGCAGAGGCTGGCCTTTCGGCGTCTGCTGGTCGACGAGGGTGAGGACCAAGATGCGTTCGGCAGCGGTCATGCGGGGCAGTGCCGAGCCGAGCTGACGTTGCAGCCTGCTCCAGCTGGTGGTGGCCTGCGCACGGGCAGCCTTCTTCAGCGCACCACGAACGGCGGTGGCGGCGGAGCGCAGGTGGTCCGGGGCCAGGGCGTCGCGCTCGAAGGGGGTACGGGCGAGTTCCGGCTGGGTCGGGTGGTCGATCCAGGCTAGTGCCTTGCGGCGTTCGCTCGGCAGGAGCTTGTCCCCGGCGGTATTCAGCGCCGCGGCGAGGTCCCGTCCCATCTGCTGCATTTCGGCATCGGAGAGAGACACGGGCTGGGTGAGGCGCTGCAGGATGTTCCTCGCCTGGCGGACCGCCGCGCGACGGGCCTGCCGCTCCTGGCGCGGCCCGTTCTTCGCCGGGCGGGTGCTTGTCTTCCCGGCAGGCACTGCGGCAGCGGCGGGTGCGGGGAACGGGCGGTTCGGCTTCTTCCGCTGTGGCCGGGCCGGTGCGGCAGCGCCGACGCCGCGGCGCAGGCGCAGCAGCACGTCGGAGGCCTGCCGGATGAGTTCGTTCTCCTGGGCGGTAGCTCCCTGCCGGGTGGCTGCTTCGAGCCGGTCCAGGCAGCGTTGCAGTGGCGTCACGCTTACGCGGCCAGCCAGGGCCTCGCGCAGCGCTTTCACCAGCTCGGTGCGGTCCTCGGGCGTGTCCGGTACTGCCGTGGACGGCGTGGACGCGGCGGGGGTCTTCGCGGGGAAGTCGCGTGCGTGCGCACCGATCGGCACGGTGTGGCTGCGCCGGCGCCGGATCTCCGTGGCTGCCCGAGTGGACAGCCCATCGGGCGCCAGATGCACGTTGTCTGCGGTGAAGTCGTACCAGTCGACCGCGCCGTCGCTGCTCTGGGTGCCGAACTGCACCTTGCGGTGAGCCCCTTCGGACACACAACGCACCCGGTGCACGTAGCCCTGCTCGCGCAGGAGGCGCGGGTCCGGCTCGATGTCCAGGCCGAACACCGTGCCGGCGTCGAACTCGCCGGGGACCCGCAGTGCGGAGGGGTCGAGGATGAAGCGCAGGGGTTTGTGTCCGCTGGGCTCTGCGGTGATCTGGGCGCCCAGCCTGACCTCTCCGGCCGGGTCGCGCAGGATGCGGGTGTCGCCGCTGAGGCCGTGACGGGCCATCCAGTCAGCCACGGCGGCCTTGACGTAGAGGTGGTCGGCGCTGCCCGATCCGGAGGACCTCGAACTTGTCCTGCGGCATGGGGAGTCGGGGGCATCGGGGTCCGGAACATGCGCGAAGTGGCAGATCTTGTCCGTGCAGAGCCTGGTCGTCAGCCGGCCTCCGCAGCCGCCCAGCCACACCCCGCACCAGAAGGTGCGGCCCACATGGCCGCGGCGGAACAGCTCGAGGTCGACTGCGTCGGTGGGAAGTTCGACCGGGTCTTCAGAGTCGGCGTTGTCGAGCACCGCTGTCTGCACACGGCGTGAATCCCTGACCATCATGCCTCCGGCTCAGAACCGTCACAGCCCCAAGGCGAGAGTACGGGTGGCCACTGACAACAGCCCTGACCCGCGTTCTGCTCCCGGGCGGCAGCACAAGGGCAATTGAGATGGGTCACCCGCCTTCCTACGTGAGCAGGGGCGTCGGATCGCCCGCTCCGGCCGGATGCACATCCAGGCCGCCGTCGGCATTCAGCACCGGACGACGGCCCGGATAGGTACGCCGCGCCGTCTCCAGGTCACGTTCGTCGAAATCGCCGACGAAGACGAGCACGCCGTGAAGAAGTTCCACCTTCTGCGCGCCGGTAGGCCACCCGCTGAGCAACACTTCCGCGGTCATGGGATCCGCCGCCGACGGCAAATCCGGTCCAGGCATGAGTCGCCTTCCCTCGGTCGGTGAGCCAACCTGCCGCTACCGCACTTGTTCCGCTTGATGGTGCTGGTCGTGGTGCTGGACAGAGCGCGGTGGAAAAGCTCGGGCCATGCAGTCCTGCGATGCTCCCACCTGACGCAGCGTCTCGATCTGCCGGTCATAGTCGCGTCCTTCCGGGCTGGCGTGGACGCGGAGATAGATGCGGTCGTCTTCGTCGTCGCTCTCGAAGTAGAAGGCGCAGGTGTGGCCCCACTGGTAGGGGACGTCCGGTTCGGCGCAGTGGCAGAACCGGTGGGCCACGTGCACGGGCAGGCCCCAGCGCGGGTGGCACAGCCGCTGCAGGAGCTGGTCGTGCCACAGGGCCCGAGGGTGGGCGGTACGGGCGTCGATCTTCCAGCTGTCTCCGTCGTCCCAGCACTGGACACGGTAGAACGCGGTGACGGTGTGGAAGAGCGCGATACGCCGGAGCAGAGCGCTGCCCACCGCAGCCCGCCTGGCTCGCGAGCGTTCAGTCAGGGGGTAGGCGTTGAGGAAGTCGGATTCCACGGGATCGAGTTGCGGGGCCGTCCACAGCGGTCGCAGCCCGTTGTCTTCGTACCAGTGCCGGTGCCGGCGCTCGACATCGGTCCAGCCCTCCGCCAGCCCACGGGGCAGAACGAGCACGATTGTTGCCGCGTGCCCTGGGTCTCTCACCGTATGCAGGTGCAGCTGTCGGCCGCTGGAATCGATGCCGCTCACCCGCAGGCCGGGGATGCCGGGCACATCGTCCCCGCTGCCCGGTGAGGGAGTCGCGGGCAGCAGACGACTCAGACAGTGCTCGGGGAAGGAGTACCGCTCCTGGCCCATGTAGGCGTCGAGGTGCAGGGTGAGGGACGTGGTGGCGCTGGTCAGTGAGGCGATGCCGAAAGGGTGCGCGCACAGACTCGGGGAGGTGCCCAGCTGCTCGAGGACGCGGCTCTCCAGCCGCGCCTGCGCAGGCGCGGCCGCGGGCGCCGGGTGGCTGCTTCGAAGGCCGGCGCGGCGGGACTGCCCACTGCACTCGGCCCAGTAGCGGAGCTTGCGGGACTCCCACGAGGAGCGGTCGCTCACGACAGTGCCTTCCTGACGCGCCTCGGCCCGATCCCGGCACGCCGGCGAACTCTGACGAGCTGCTGGGTGTGATCACGGTGGTGCAGGCCGGTGCAATGCCACGCTCCTTGCGTTCCGGTACGCCGGATCGGGCGGCGGTCGGAACGTGGCCCGCCTCGGGCCAGTTCCCCAGCATCCAGCACAACCACGGCCGGGCACGGACGACACCGTCACCGGTTCACTCGGACGGGCCCTGTGGTTCAAGCCCGGAGGGGACAGGTGAGCGGGAGCACGCGTTCGGTCAGCTGCCCGGTGAGCTGGGCATCGGTGAGGGCTGTGTCGGTGAGCCAGTCCGCTTGTGTCAGCTGGTCGACCAGGTGCTGCAGCTCGCCGGAATCGACCGGGACCCATGCGGTGAGAGCGTTCAAGGCGATGCCCTGGCCGCCTTGACCGAGGATCCCTGAGGCGTCGGTCTGGGTGGCCAGCGTCAGTGCGAGCAGCCGGGTGTCGGCGGTGGCCTTGGCCTTGCGGAGCTTCTTGTCCGAAATGACCTTCTGGGCCCAGCCGGAGAGTTTGGCCCGCATTTTCTTGCCGAACGTGAAAGGGCTCGCCTTGTCCTCGTGGGGCACCAGGGAGGGGACGGTGATCGGGGTGGGGTTCTCGGGCCGGGAGGCGAGCAGGTCATCGGCGGTGCCGGGCAGGGTGAGCCAGCCGCAGCCGGTCAGCTTCTCGACCAGGTCCTCCGGGTCGGTCAGGCCCAGAGCGGTGAGGTCCTGGCCTACGAGGTTGCCGGTGCCGGTGTGCGCGGTGCGCAGGGCCAGCATCAGCACGAGCAGCCGTGCCTCCGGGCCGGGCAGCGGGCTGTGGTCGGCCACGTACGCGAGGACAGAGCGCGCGTGGTCCCCCTGTGTCGGCATGGTCAACAGGCGCGACACGGCCGGCTCGTCACTGTCCCCGATGCCGCCGGTGCGCTGTTGGTGCTGGAAGCGGGCGGCGGTGGCGGCCTGCTCGGCGCGCCGGGCCTCCAGTCGCAGGCTCACGATGCCACTGACTTCGGCCCAGGTGGTGAAGGCCCGTGCCTTGCGCTCGTGGAGGTCGGCGAGGAGCGCAAGGTCGGGCTCGGTGCGCTGCTGGTAGGCGCGGAAGAGGTCACCGAGTTCGATGAGCTCGTCTCGCAGGGCGACGGGCCGCAGGTTGTGGGGGACGACACGCTGGGCGATCTTCACCTGTGGTGGGCGGCGCTGCGCAGGTGCCAAGCGGGGAGCCGGTAGCCCCGTCCCGGCCACGGCCTGGCGGTCGGAGAACTGCGGAGTGCCCGCGCCTGTGGCCGTGGTTGCGGGGGCCGGGTGGTCGGTGGTCTGCGGCCCGGGCGCCTGGGAGGTGGCCACGGTTTTGGCTCCGGGGGTGGCGGCCGCGCACCGCGAGCAGCACTCCATGGCGTGCCACCACCGTCCTTCCCGGTCGGTGATCACGGCCAGGACCACTGGGCCGCCGCATCGCCAGGTTTCGGCACGCGCATGCCGACCAGTGTCGGGCAGATGGGTGTGGCAGCCCTCGGCCCTGCATGCGCAGTACGCCCCAGCCCTGGGGGCGGGAGCGGCGCGCAGGTGGGCTCTGAGGTGAGCGATGGCGGCCGCGCGGCCGGCGGCCGCGGACGGCAGACGCTGCTCGGCGCAGGCGGGGCGGCTGCACGAGATGCGCACGGCCGCACTGCCCCGGCTGGCGGCGTTCAGGCGCACAGTCCACCGGCGTCCTGGCACCCGTTCGTCCAGCCCGCTCGCCGCGTCCTGCGTCATCCCGCTCTTCCTCCCGGTGTGTTCCCGATACCCGCCGCCTGCCCCCTCCCCGTGCCGTGCACGGCGAACTCACCGTACGCGGCGCACAGGCCAGGACCGGTGAACTCGCCGTGGCCGCCGACCCCGCGACCAGCAGACAACGCCACACAGTCAGCGCCCCGCCAGCGGTGACGGTTTCAGTGCGAGGTGTGGCAGTTGGGGTCGGTGCAGCCGCCAGCCAGCGCCAGTGTCCGGTCCTGGGGCGGGTTGTCCAGCCACTCCGCGCGCATGGCCTGGAGCCGGTCGATGTCTGAGGCGAGTTCTGGCACATCGGCCCGCAGCGCGTCGGCCCACTGCCCGGTCAACGGCCGCCCGTTGACGTACAGCTCGCCGTCCCGGCCTCCAACGGCGAACAGTACTCCGCCCCTCTGGGCTGGAATCACCATCGCGCCCACCGGCTCGGCGACCTTGCCCTGGCGCACCAGCACCGCGGTGGCGGCCTGAGCCTTGGTCAGGGCTTCCTCATCCACCGTCGGCATTGCATCGGGGCCGGAGGGCGGCAGCAGGGGCAGCACGCCGTCATCGGGCGCACCGTCCAGGCCGCGGCCGGCGAGCTGGTTGTTCTCGTAGAAGGTGACCATCCCCGCCAGCAGCGGCATCTGCTCCCGCAGTCGTTCGGCCACTGACGGCGTGAGCCGTTCGCCGTTGGCCAGCACCTGCCCGCTCCTGCCCACCGCGACGGAGAGCACCTTGCCGTCCGGGGTGAAGTGGTACTTCACGTCCGTGCCGCTTGCCATCAGCCCGGTGTCGATCGCACGGTCCCACAGCCGCATGACCCGCTCAACTTCCGCCTGCGGGAACGGCGGGGCCGCATGCGACCGGACCCCGGGCTGGCGGCGCGCGTCACGCGCTGCGCGCTTCTTCTTGATCCGCCCCACCGGCGGCCTCCCTTGCTCATTGGCCTGCCGGTCAACGAGCGCCCCGCACCTGCGGACACGACCGCGCCACCCGAACGGCTCCCCTTGCACCTTGGACGATGGCTTGTGCCGCCGTGTTCCGCGAAGGCGCGCTCCGCGCACCGCCACCCGCAGGGGCATCGGGCCCGCGTGCGGACCGGGCCTTGGCTGCGCTCTTCGAGCGTCAATCGCGGCCCTGCGGCACCGCCCGTTTCGGTGATCTACGGCCCGATGGCCGCCACAACGGCCAAGGCCGACGTCAGACTCGCGACCGTGCCCGACCCGAACGCTTCCGCTACCCCGTCCGAGAAGGCTCCCGATGGGGCAGGCCCAGCGGCGGCAGGCGCCGGGAGGGTCCGGTTCCCGCTCCTACGGTGGGTGCTCGCCCCGCGCACGATGTGGCAGGCGCGGCGCCTGGCCGCCGACTTCGGCGAGGGGATGGACGCTCGGACCGCGTGGGTGATGGCCCGCGTCGCTGGCCGTCCCGACGAGCACGGTTACGCCATGGCCCACTTGGACGACGAACACCGCACCGCTAACTGAGCGGGTCGGGGCAGATGTCGGCCTCCGGCCCGTGGGGTGCCGACCTCCAGGCTTTCCGCCGACCGCGGCCTTGCTGGTCTCGTGCGCGGCGCGGTCTTACGCCCTGTGGGATCAGGGGCGGCGGGCGAGGACGTCGTCGATGCGGGAGGCGTCGGCTACCCAGGTTGCGGCGGTCGGCGCTATGAAGCCGAGCACGGTGTGCCTCAGGGTGCAGACCTCAACGAAGATCGGCGGCCTTCGTGTTTTCCGGGCCACCTGGCTCCGGTTCCGAGCCCCGTCAGGCACCCAGCTGACTGGAGCGGGCGGCGCGGGACACAAGGACGGCTCGCTTGGCTGACGCCGTCGGAGGTACGGGCGGTGACTTCTGTTCCCCAGCTGCGTTGTAGAGCCCGTGGCGAAGTCCTCCAGCGCATCGCCCGCACCGCGGCCGCCAGCAGCGAGCAGCAGCACGGTCCTGCCTGCTCTGCTGACCATCCAGCTCCAGCACGCCGTGACCCCGTTGTCCGCGGGCCGCTGACGAGTCCGGATCATTGAAGGAGCCGCCATGAAGGTGAGCCAAACGTGACGCGAACTGTACCGCCGGCCATCCGGGAGAAGGCCCGCAGCCGGACCTGCCCGGACTGCCGTGCCGCACCGGGCGAGAAGTGCGCGCCTGACCGCGCCGGGCGCTCCCAGCTGCACCGGGGGCGAATCCGGGACGCCGAACAGGCCATGCAGGTGCCCGTGCACCGCATCCTGCCGTCGGCCGCCGACCGTCACTTCATGCCGCTGGACCCCGACTGCGCCGACACTCTTGTGGTGTCGCTGCACAAGGACGTGGTCGCGGAGCTGGCCCGCTCTCACTACGAGGCTGCGGTGCTGCTGTGGCTCGTGCTGGAACAAGCGGGACAGGAGCGGGCGACCGTGCTAAACCTGAAGAACTTCCAGCTGGCCTTCTTCCTCATGCCGCTCGACTACCTGGCGTCTGGTGAGGTGCTGGAGGCAGTCGACCGGCTTGCCGCCCGCGGTTTCGTCGAGCGGGTCGGCGACAGGGGCGTGCGCGTCAACTCCTTGGCGGCCTGCGTCATCGGGCGGCGCGAGCTGCCTGCCCGTCTCCTCATGGAGTGGAACGCGGCCAAAGCCGCCTGGGAAGGCGCCCCGATGCCGCTGCCACCTGCTGCGGGCACGGGTTCGAGCCGGGCACCGCAGTGGTGACGTGGGCGTCCACAGGCGTCTCAGTGCGAGTCCAGGGCAGCAACAGCCGCCTTCGGTGCTTCCATGCGCTTCTCCACGAAAGCCCACCCGCCGTCGGACGCTGAGTACGGCGTCCCAGGTGGGACCGTCAGCCACACCGAGCCGTCATCGTCAACGAGCAAAAGCCCCTGGGAGTGCAGGGAGTGCAGCGATTCAACGGCTTCGTCCTCGGTGAGGTTCTGGGCAGCAGCCGCATCGGCGGCCATGCCGGACAGACGTGCCAGCGTCTCCAGATGCCGGGCTGCGTCCACGGGGATCTGCTTGCCGTAGATCTCTGCGTACTGCAGGAGAGTCCTCATCGTGTCGGCCTCGCCGGAGTCGGGGCCGAAATGGGCCTCCACCACATCGATCGGACGGACGCCTTTCATGCCCTGGGGGACTGTCGGCCGGGCCCACTCGCGATAGAAAGCGCCGGGCGGGTCGAGGTCGTACAGCGACACTGGCTTACGCGGACGCGGGGTGTGCTTGGGCCGCGGACCAATCCGTTCGGCGGCCGCAGCCCGGCGCGCGGCCTCCCGGGCCCGCCGCTGCGCGGGGTCATTTCGTTTACGTGCCATGGCCTGCGTAACTCCTCAAGAACATCGCCGGTTGCGCGCACGCCACACGGACAGCCCATCGACCACGGCGGGCATCGCGGCGGTAACCGTCGGCATGGCCGACGACACGCCATCGGCACGACATCCCGGAAGGCTGGGTACCTTCGGCGACCGCTCTAGCCTGAGCGCATGGCCTTGAGCACGGATGAACGCGCACTGCTGACGCTGATCGCCAAGTCCCCCGAGCCGGTCGTGATGTCCGACTTCTTCCACGAGCTGAGTCCGCCGGAGCCGGGAATGAACGAGCACCATCCCGGCCACGAAGAATGGATGCTGCGCCAGATCGAATGGCACCGCGTCTCTGTCCAGCTGTGGCAGCAGGACCTTGTCCGCGTCGTCGCCCCAGCCAACGGGGAGCGCGGTGACATGGTCGAGCCCACCGAAGCCGGCCACGTCGTCCTCGCCGGATAAGGCCCGCATCCACTCAGGCAGTTACACAAGGAGATGCATCGTGCCGTCCACGCACAGGGCCACGCTGCGGCCCGCCGGAGTCGAGCTCAGGGACGTCGACTTCACCTTCGGCAGCTCCTTCCCGCACCCCCGCAAGCGGGCCAGCCGGGAAGGGTACGGATTCGAGATCGAGCTTCCCGCTGTGCTCGACCTGCTCACCGGCATCGATGACGGCGTACTCAAGGCCGGGGAGGTCAAAGACGTTCTGCTGCGCGCGGTCAACGGCATGTATCAGCGGGCCGACTGCTGGCGCCATGAAGACGACGAGGACAAGCTGGCCTGGTGCCGACGGGACGGCACCTGCCAGACCTGCGACCGTCACCGGGACTCCTTTGTGAAATCCCTGGCGGCGGCGGCCGAGCGCTGGCGCCGCTGGACGCTGCCCGAGCAGTACCCCTACGCCGCCGGCAACGCCAAGGGACTGCACGAGGTCGGCTGCCACATCATGCGTCAGGGCATGCCGCACGCGTTCAGTCCGCCCGCTGCCGACGACGCCGAAGCCCTACGTTCGTTCGCCCACCGCAAAGACGCCTATGACCGGCCGCCCGCGGCTCTCGAGCCGCTGACCTACCACATCCCCTTCCAAGCCATGACGGCCGAGGAGACCCGAGCGTGGATGGACCGGAACACCGGCCCCAAGGGCGGCCGCTACTACCACCGCTGCGAGCGGTGCGCCCCCACTCCGTAGACGAGGCTTCGCCATGGCTTACCTGGACGACGAACGGCATCGCCCAGACTGATGCCATCTGGTCGCTTCTCAGCCAAAGCGGGTGAGGAACCGGGCAGGCCTTACGGATACGGCATGCCGCCCGCCCGGCCGTCCCATGATCTGCCCCAGGGCCGCAGCGGCCCCTCGTGGAACGGCGAGGAGCAACGGGATGGGCGTGAGCAGCAGCTATCTGTCCAGGGCGGAAGTGCAGCAGTTGCTGGGCGTGAATGCGTTCGGAATGTGGCGGCTGGTCCGGAAGTACGACAGGTTCCCGGAACCGACGGAGAGGCCGGACCGGCTTGCAGCGTTCCGGGACAAGGAGCCCGAGGAAGTCTGGGACGGCACCCAGGTCTACCGTTGGGCGGCCGGCACCCCGGAGTTCGCCCACCGCGGTGCCGTGCTGCTGCGCTCGCTGCCCGAGGACCTGGCGCCGGGCCGGTGGGCCGGCTACAAGGACACCCTGCGTGGCCCCGCCCAGGACTGGCACACCGCCCTCGGTGTGATCCGCCTCGTGCACTGCGACGACCGCAAGACGGCCACAGACGTCGCCACCGCCACGGCCAAGTCCGGGAACCCGGACGGTGTTGTCACCGTCTGCGCCCTGTATGGGGACATGGGCTTCCACGGGCCGGCTCTGGTCGCCGCCGACATAGCCCACCCCGGCATCGAATACGAAGCCGACTGGGGCGACGTCGCAACCCTCGCCGGCCAGGACCTGCCCTGGTGGCCCGACCTGCTGCGCCTGCCACAGGTCATCCGCGAGTGGCAGCCCGGTGCCCCGGCGGCCGTAGTCGAAGTGCCGGCCAACGACAACGAGAAGATCCTGCGCCAGGCCGCGAGCAACGAGGCCTTCGACGTCACATCGCGGGTGGCCGTGACAGACATGGCCAACAGCATCCGCAACAACCGGATCGACAACACGGCGCACGAGATCGACATCTTCTGCAAGGACGGCTACCACGAGAAGCCGAACCCCGTCGTCGTCGGCGCAGTACCCGACACCACCCACCACCCGCTGCCGTGTGACGGGGAGCGCCAAGAACTCAAGGCCGGCTGGCGCAAGCTCGCTCTGAGCAGCCATCCGGACGCCGTCGCCGCGCTCGAGGTAGCCGTCGGCCGCGATCCGGACCTGCTGCCTTTCGGAGCCGTGACCGAGATCCCCGTACGGTCCGGCACGATCAGCGATCGTTGGACCCGCCGGTTGACCATGGTCGACCCGACCGCCGCCCACGCCGTCCTTGCCCACGGCGACAAGCCGGAGGCGTTCTTCATCGACCCGCTCACCGACATGCCCGTCCTGCGCACCCCCGGCAACGACGGCAAGCCGCAGTGGCGGTTCTACGCACCGCTGTCTCTTCCGGCCGGCGGCGCGGAGCTCGCCTCGGTCGTGCTGCACCACACCGTGTGGGTCACGACCAGCGACGGCCACGTCCATCCCGCCCCATGCACGCCGACCGAGCACCTGTGGTGGGGCGACGGCTGGGGCGACCGGCCCAGCGAGGCCGCAGCCGTCGTCAACACGCTCCTGGACGACCTCGGCGCCACCGTCAACCTGCGCGAGCACTACAAGGCGCCCACGGGCCTGACCGCACTGTTCAACGAGGAACATGAGCATGGCGCCGAACTCACCCGTGCCGCCTTGCTCCACGCTCGCATGACCCCGCCCCGCGCGCGCTGAACGCTGCCCCAAGCACCCAAGCACCCAGAACAGAGAGGACGCTCCGTTGAGCACCCCGCGGATCGTGTATGTCGTCCAGCACCACAAGCCCGAGACCGTCACCGACCAAGGAGCCCTGCGTAGCGTCTCGCCCCCCGGGGTGGAGCTTGGCCTGGCCGCAATCGCCGACTTCGACCGGGCCCGGTTCGAGGCCGAGCGCTGGGCGAAGAACAACGGCTACACCGACCTCTCGTGGGAGGAATTCACCAACCCACTCCTCGGCCACGCCCGCAATCTCACAGGCAAAGCCACCATCAACGGCGAGAAGACCCGCGTCTTCGAGGTCATCGCAATGGAACTGCTGACCGGCCCAGCGCCCACCGGCTGACCCCGCGCACTCGCTGACCTCCGACGGAGGGCCGCAGGCTTCGACGGCAGCCTGACGGGCTTCGTGGTCCAGGCCCCGGGCGGCCAGGCCGCCCGGGGCGCACTACTACACGAAGCCGAGCACGGCCAACGCCGCAAAGCGGACTCCATTGGCAGCCATGCTCTCCGGCACACGGTCGGCTTGAGGGGCCGCATCCTCGGGATGCGGCTCACGATCCGGCGGGGGCGACAGCTTGGTGCCCCCGCCTCAGTGACTGGGTCTACAGCTCAGGAAGAGCGACTACTGCGAGTTCCGTGACTCCAGCTCGCGGCGCAGGACATCGAGCGTGCGCCCATCCTCCACGTGCCACAGCGTCCATCCGTTGATGACGTTTCCTGTCACTGCCTCTGCAGCCTTCGACGGCGAGGGGTACGGCGTGGCATGGCCATCGACGACCAATTGGCCGTCAGGCGTCACGACAGCGCGCCCGGACCGGTTGGCACGACGCTGATGGAAAGACAGGATCGCCCCCGCCTCCAGCAGGCCCGCTTGCATGAGATCGGCCAGCGGGCCGTGGGGGAACACCTGCCTCGGTGAAGACGGCTTGTCCCCGGTGCCGAGGGTGAGGGTGACGTGCACGGTGTCATCGCCGCTCGCTTTCAACAGGTGCGCGATGACGGCCGGGTCGAAGTTGATGCTGAGCGTAGGCATGCGGCCTCCCCTTATGGCAGCCCGGTCTGACCGGACCACTCTTCTAGCTCTCATCATAAGCTATTCAGGAGACTAGATTCACCTTCTTGTTTCAGTTACTCAGGAGAATAGTCCAAGGGGAGAAGCCGTTTCGTACGCTATCCGTACGCATGATTTACGCTGTCCGTACGGTTCGTGGGGGAGGGTGTCGGTCAGGAGGTGTTTCATGTCCGAGTTGTTCGACGCGGTCGACGCGCTGGTCGCGTCCCGCGCTCCGCTGCCGTCGGCGGAGGAGCGCAAGCGGCTTCGCCAGGCCCACGGCCTGACGTTGGACGAAGTGGCCGCCGCGCTGAAGGTGCGCCGGGCGACGGTGTCCGGCTGGGAGTCGGTCAAGAAGACGACCGAGCCGCGCGGCCCCGAACGTGAGGCGTACGCGCGGCTGCTGAACAAGCTCGCGGAGCTCTACCCCGCGCCCGCCGCCGCCCCCGTTCCAGTGCCCGCCACGTTCACCGGCGAGCCGACCCCGGCGGAAGCGCGGACTCTATCCACAGGCCCAGCCTCCGAGGCTGCGGACATGACTGAACACGAGAGCACCCAGACCACCCCCGCCTCCGTTCCCGCCGCTGCTGAGCAGACCGAGCCGCGCCCGGCGCGCACCGCCAGGAGCACGTCGACGTCGCGCCATTCCGGCGCGAGGAAGGCGGCCCCGGCCGGAACTCCGGCGGGCGGCACCGACCCACGCTTCGAGAACGGGCCGCTCGCTGTCGTCGACGTCGACGCCGACGGCCAGGTGCTGGCGTACTGCACCGGGGGCCTGGTCCTGGACGTGCCCGCCAAGTCCATCCCGGCCCTGGTGGAGTGGACGCTCAAGGAGGCGAAGCTCGGGCAGCCGAAGCTGTCCGGTCCGGGCAAGGACGCAGACCCGCTGCTCGTACTCACCGAGGCCGCGTTGAAGCGCTACGGCCTCCCTGTCACGCTCACGGAGGAGGAGAAGCACGCCGGGCGGATCCCGGAGGGCCACAAGGTCATCAAGCAGCTGACCCGCGCGCAGTGGCAGCTGACCAAGAGGGGCTTCGGCCCGTGGGCGCGGATCTACCGTCCCGCCACCGGTTCGGAGCGGGCCTGCGTGCAGCTGTGCATCCCGTCGTGGAACGCGCTGGACACCCGGCACTGGGGTGCGGCCGGGCATCTGGCGCCGGCCGAACTCGCCCGGCTCCTGGGCGTGTACGCCTTGAGGGTGATGACGCCGCGCGGATCGACCGCCGTGACCGGCCTGGAGCTGATGACCGCCCTGCACCCGGCGACCCGGGCCTCCGAGCCGGACGCGACGGGTAAGCGGCACTCCGAGCACAACCCCGGCTCCCTGGGCAAGGACCCGGTCGACCCGGCGCCGTGCGAGGCCCCGGACGGGCACCCGCTACTCAAGGACCTGCCCCGGTTCCACGTGCGCGGCCCGGCGGAGAAGCTGTTCGAGGAGGCGTACGACTGGGCGCGGCCCATGACCGATGCCGAGTGCACCTTGCGCCACCTGGTCGGCATCGACGTCAACATGGCCTTCGCCGCCGGAGCGAACGGCCTGAACGTCGGCCTCGGAGCCCCGACGCACGTCACGAACCCGGTGTTCGACCCGAAGCTGCCCGGCAGCTGGCTGGTGGACCTGAGCCACGTCGACCTGTCAAAGGTGAAGGTCGGCAAGGAGTGGGTGGAGCTGGACGGCTCGCTGCTGCCCTCTCCGTTCACGCCGAAGGGCGAGCGGCCCGAAGGGCCGGCCTGGTACGCGACGCCGACCGTGGCGTACGCGGTGGAGCTGGGCTACGAGGTGCGCCCGCTGGAGGCGTGGGTGCGGCGGGAGAACGGCCGCTACCTGGACGGCTGGTACAACCGGCTGCGCGACGCCTACCTCGCCACGATGGCCGACCTCGGCGTCGACGCCGACCTCTCCCCGGAGGACTTCCTCGCGGCGATGGACGGATACAAGAGCCGCGACCCGGAGCTGGCCATCGTCGTCTCCGCGATCAAGGCCACGGTGAAGGGCGGCCTGGGCAAGCTGCGCGAGCGCCCGCGCGGGGAGGGCTGGCGGCCCGGCGAGCCGTGGCGCGCCCTGTCCCGCCCGGCCTGGCGGCCGGACATCCGCGCGGCGGTCATCTCCCGCACCCGGATCAACCTGCACCGCAAGATCGTCAAGCACGCGGCTTTCACCGGTCAGTACCCCATCGCGATCCTGTCCGACTGCGTCGTCTACGCCGCGAACGGACCGAGCCCGCTGGACTTCCTGCCCTACCGGGAGGGCAAGCCGCTGCCCGGCGGCTTCAAGCTCGGCATCAACCCCGGCCTGGTCAAGCACGAGGGCACCCAGAGCGTCCTGTGGGGCGAGGAAGTCCGCGAGCGGTTCAACGCCCCGGAACTCAACCTCGCCCGGTACATCAAGGACGGCACCGTCACCGACGTCGACAACGGAGAGTAGGAGTAGGCCACGATGAGCCTGTTCGGGGACGGCCTGGAGGCCGCGGTGCAGAAGGCGTTCACGCGCCCGGCACCTAAGAGCGCGGGCGCGCAGATGCGGTACCTGGTCAAGCAGCTCAAGGGCACCAAGGCGGTCGCCCAGATGCTGCGGGTCTCCCAACGCACTGTCGAGCGGTACGTGAAGGACCAGATCAAGAAGCCACGTCCGGACCTCGCCGCGCGCCTGGAGCGCGAGGTGAAGGCCCGGTGGCAGCCGCAGATCCGGGCCAAGGCCCGGCAGCAGGCGGCGACCACCGGCGGCATCGTCATCGACACCCGCGCCCGGATCGGCTACACCGCCCCGATCGGCTCCACCGACGAGGACCGCCTCCGCCACCTCACGGTGGCGCTGCCGCCCCACCACGCCGCCCGTCTCTTCGACGCCCAGGAGGCCGGCGCCACCGACCAGCAGCTGCAGGAGATCGCCGCCGAAGCGCTCAAGGAGGTGTACTTCCAGGACGGCGGCCGCCGCGCCGGACAGCTGGAGGAGGTCCGGTTCACGGACATCGAGCACCTCGAGTTCGACCTGTAGATCGCCCCGCAGCAAGGGCCCGAACCGCCTTCTGGGTTCGGGCCCTTGTCGCTGCTCCTGGCTTTGCCGAGCCGGTGGATCAGGGACTGTCAGAGCCCGCTCCTAGGATGCGGCCGTGGACCGAGACTGGATGCGACAGCAGCTTGAAGCGTTTGCCGACCTGGCCCTGCGCCACGAGCGCAGCACAAGGCCGGGCGACTACCTGGGGGATCCGACGCTCTACGAGCAGCTGCACCGCGCGGAGCCCACGGTCAAGCAGATCCTGCGGCTCCTGGACCCGCAGCTTGCCGAAAAGATCGACCTCGGTCAGATGGCAGGCGAGGCCATGGCCCGCAATGAGGTCCACCGGGGCCTGGGCATTCTGGCCGACATGGACGAATGGGCTGCCCGGCTCGTGCCTGATGCCCCAACGCTGCCCGCCGACCAGTTCCACCCGTGGGTGTGGGAGCCGGCCGCCCCGCTGTGGGGCGCAGAGGCCCGGCAGGACGCTGTCCTGGCTGCTGCCCGCACCGTGAACCGCCGACTCCAGCAGAAGCTGGGACGCCACGACATCGGCGAGACGGACTTGTGCATGCAGGCCTTCGACATGAAGGACCCCGTCGCAGGGAAACCACGCCTGCGGTTCGACGGCGACCGCAACACACCTACGTGGCGCGCCCGCCAGGAAGGCGCCAAGTACCTCGCGGCCGGCGCCTTCCTCGCCCTGCGGAACGTCGCCGCGCACGAGGATGAGGTGACCTGGACCGAACAGGAGGCGTTGGAGCACCTGGCGACCTTGAGCGTCCTCGCCCGCTGGATCGAGCAGTGCGCTGTGGAGCGCGCCGCCTAGACCCAGATCTCGTGCTCGTTGCGGTAGTGAGGCCACGGCCGCCCGGCCTGCCGTGCGGCGAGGACGTCCTTGATGCCCGCGACCCACGAGCCTGGTTGCAGGAGCTCAATCAGATACCGGTCCAGCTCGGATCGGCGCATCTGCAGCGTCCATCCCGGCGTCATCGTCAGACCGCCAGGAAGGGTTACGGACCGCAGCTGTTCCTGTTGGTGGATCTCCATGATGACCTCGCCCTGCTGGAGGTCCGCATTGCCCGGCGGGCGGACCCATCGTGCGTCCAGGCCGGCGGCCTGTAGCAGGCGGGTCAGTACGGGACCGGAGGTCTCCACAGTCGCCACGGCGTAGTCCCCGATCAGCCGGGCGCAGGCCACCGGATGCAGTGGATAGTTCGCCCAGGGCACCCGCAGCGGGTCGCGTGCCGTGCTGTCGAGGCTGGTGGCGTGGACGTTGTGGTCCTCGCGGCCGGCCGCGATTCCCGCCCGTTGCAGGGCGCTGTCGGCGGCGTGCTGAAGACGCTCGTTGAACTGCTTGGAAGACATGCCTTGCTGGGCGCATGCGTACTGGTCGACGACGAACAGGGCCCGGCTGCCGGGCACCGGCGTGGCGTAGATGCCGTCGGTTGCGGCCCTCTCCAGGGCGTCGCGCAGCACGTCCAGGTGTGTGCGCAGCGGCAGGTCCAGGTCGTAGAGGAGTTCGGAGGCGTTGTCCCCTGGAAGCGGGCCGCCGTCCAGCACAGCCGCGCGGGCCTGGTTGATCCGCCGTAGCTGCGCGCTCCTGCTGTTCTTCGGGTTGGTCTTGATCTCTTCCGTGCGGGGCGGGTTCACACCGTCCCATACCGTCATGTCGCCGATGCGCAGGCAGTTGGTCAGGTCGTGCAGGAGCGCGAAAGCACCGTCCTCCTTGCAGGCCCTCTCCAGGTGTTCGAGTTCTGCTGCCAGCCCCGCTTTGCCGTACATCGGGCCGGGCGACTGGTTGCGGCACAGAGCGAGGATGAACGGGCGGTGGAAGCCGAAGACGCGCCAGGCCAGCGCGTCACCGACCGAGCGCAACTGGCGGGCCAGCCGCTCGCACACGTCGTGCTCGAAACGCCAGGTCGCGATGTCGGCGGGGTCGCGGCCTGACTGGAGCTCCGGGGCCCCCGGGTGGGGCCGCTTGCCGTTGCGCATCCGGGTGACGGCACGCTTGAACTCCCAGCGGTCCTTCTCCACCTCCAGCAGGCGCGTGAGCAAGTCCCGTTGAAAATCGGCCCCGGCCTCCACCGTCTCGCAGGCGCGGAGCTGTTGGATGAGCTGGACCAGGACCGGCTGCATCGCCTGGTGGCGAGGGTGCATCACCATGTCGTCGGGGCTGTAGGAGTCGGCGTGGAACAGGCTCATCGTGCAAGTGTGGCGATCACTGGGTTCCGCTGCTGTCGTTTTCCGAGCCGCCGAAGCCATGTTCGAAACCCTTGAGTACGGGCCGTGATGCGGCGCCTCGAGTTCGCGGGCCGAAGTTTTCCCGTACGGGCAGCTCAGTGTCCCGGCCCGCGCGGGCCACGGGTGCCTCGTCTCGTCCGGATCCTGCGATGGCTGCGCATCGTCGGATGCGTGATCTGCTGAGTGATCTGCGGCGTCTGGCCAATCGATTGCCCGAGTGGGAGGTAAATCGGATGATCGGCCAGTTGAAGAAGGCGACCAGCGAGGCCGGGGAGCATGTGACGGCGTTGCAGCGTGAAGAGGTGGACTCGTGGGTGGGGGCGACGCATGCTCTGCACCCTGCTGTCTCGGGGCGCGGTGCGAACGGTAGTCCGGCGCGGGCTGCTCATCGTCGCTTTCTTGCGGCGCTTCGGCATCTCCGTCGTTTGCCTGATCGGCCGCTCACGCCTGAGACACGTCGGTTGGTTGAGTTGCTGGAGAAGGACCTCGGTGAGGCCGGGAGCGAGGTGACCCCAACGCAGCGGCGCCGGGCCGAGGCGTGGATCACGCGTCTAAACGTGCCGCAGTCCCGCCCTGCCCCTGACCGGCCCGGGGATGGCGGCGAGCGCAGCCGGAAGCACTCTCGAGCCACTCTGGAGCGGTCTGCTGGGCAGGATCGGATGCGTGGTGGGGAAGGGGAGCGGCTAGCCGAGGCGAAGGTGGTCGAGGTTGCTGCTGCGGTTCGCGGCGCGTTGAAGAAGGCCGCTCGCGAGCGCTCCACGACGTCCTGGTCACAGCTGCGTCGTCAGCTTGGCTCGGCCCTGCCGTCTTTGCATGCGCACGATCAGCTGGAAGTTTCTGGTCGAAGTCGACGCCAGGACCCCCTCGGGCGAGCCTCTCCTGATGGCACTGCTGGCGGCTACCGACTCGGGTGCGCCTGCTCTGTATGAGCGGGTTGCGAACCGGTTGGGCCGAGACGTGCCCGAAGACGCGAAGGACGCCCGTTCACGGTGGCAGACCGATGTCCTCCTTCTCCATCAGCTTTACCGCTATCAGTGACGTAGTGACCTTGCCTCGGAGCAGTTGTTTGGCTGGCACCGCTGCCTGTGGGATGTGGCTGGCCCCAAGCAGATCTGGGGTCTCTGCTTCTCCGCGGAGTCCTCGCGGGCCAATGAATCGCACTCCTGCGTCTCGCCCGAGGTGCGGAAGGAACGGATGTCGCCGTGCCAAGGGTCATCGGCTCCTTGCTGTGCAGTGCTTAGTGCTCTCATCAGCGACTACGCACAGTTGACCGATGAACTCGCGGTAACTGTCAGGGGTGTCGTAGTCCTTGGTCGGTGGTCCGTCGACCCACTGCTGCCAGAGGCCGTCTGACGCGAGGAACCGGGTCGCATGGCTGGCGCCGAGCAACAAGAGCGCACCGAGGGCGGCTGCCTGGTCGTAGTCGAGGTCGGGGCGCGATAGGTAGCGGTCGAGGTAAGCGACCAAGAGGTCGGCGTCAGCAAGGGTGCCGAAGGTGGCGAGAGCGACGCAGTATGCCTCCCCCGCGAAGGGTACTTCGCTGGCGAGCAGCAGGTCGCCGAGGCGTTCGCGGAACTCGATTCGGCCGGCAACGGCGATGAGCCAGGCTGCCGTCGTGCGTTCGCGCCATCCTCCGGTGAGCAGGATTCCCAGTTCCCGGGAGCGGATGTCACCGGCAGCCTTTCCCAACTTCCGCGTGAACTTGGCGCGCTCGCGCCCACTCATCCCGAGAAGGCTGCCACCGAGTTTGAGGTACCGTCGGCCGGGCGTGACGTAGTGGCGGGTCAACTTGAGCAACTCGGACCTTTCGTCAGCGTGGCGCATGACGGCATCCTGTCGTGGAACGAGGCTGTTCAACCATCGGTCTGGCCCGTCGGAGGACTCAGCCGGTCGTCCCGTCGTGGGATTCGCCGAGGTCATCGAGACGGTAAGGGGACTTCAAACCCGGGCCAGAGATGCCGGAAAGTGAGAGCGCCCCGTTCCATTAGCCCCGTTCACGGACATTCACGGGCGACCCTCACGCCGGCACACGACGTACGGGTCGTCCGTCCTTGAACGCAGGTGGGCCCCCTGCATACCGCCTCGTGCCCCACCAACACGGCTAGAAATCATGCGCCGCCCGCGACCTGCGGAAGAAGCGGTGCACGGTCGGCGCTGGCAGGTCGTTCCGTGGTCGAAGGTGTGGGCGCGGCCGTCCTTGTCTCTGGGATGCTGCGTCAGTGGCTGATCGTCAGGCTTAGGTCTGTTGGGGGGATGGATGCGGCGGGGAGGATTACTGCGCATGGCGGCCTGCGCTGGCCTGATGGGAGTAGCAGTCACCGCGACGGGGTGCACAGGCCGTTCGCACGATCCATCGGCTACCGATATGTCACCCAGTGCGCGGACCTACCTGTCGCAGGCGCTGAACATCATGGAAAAGCACTCTCTCCTTCGCCACAAGGTTGACTGGTCGGACTTGCGGAGCAGGGCGTACTCGCAGGCGCGTGGCGCGCAGAAGACGGCGGACACGTACGGGGCGATCGCCTCGGCCCTGAATTCGCTGGGCGACGGGCACAGTGTTTTCTGGGAGCCGGATGTGGCCAAGGAGCGTTACGGAGCATCCGCGGTCGGCCTCGATGGCTTGGAAGGCCGTTCCCTGAGGAACGGCGTGGGCTACATTTCCCTGCCTGGTGTGCAAGGGTCCCAAGAGGCGTACGACCAGTACGTGCGCCAGGGCCGAGATGCCGTGGCGAAGGCCGGCGCGGCCGAAGCCTGCGGCTGGGTAGTGGACCTGCGCTCGAGCGTGGGGGGCAACATGTGGCCGTTGCTGGCCGTCGTAGGCCCGATTCTGGGCGATGGCAAGGTCGGCGCGTTCGTGGATGCCAACGGCGAGGAGTCGGTTTGGTCGATCAGGCACGGCAGCCCCCACGTAGACGGCGAGTTGGTCGGCTGGGGCGATAACCAACCGCTTGCCGGCAGAACTCGACCGGTTGCGGTTCTGACCAGCAGGCAAACTGCCAGTGCGGGTGAAGGTGTCGCGGTGGCCTTCCGGGGACGTCCTGACACCAGGTCTTTCGGTGAGCAGACCAACGGCGTCCCCACTGGAAACAAGCCGTACCGCCTGTCCGACGGAGCTGTGCTGGTCCTCACGGAAGTCAAGGACGCGGACCGAACGGGCCGTGCGTACGACGCGCCGATGCCTCCAGACACGGAGATTGCCAACAATTCACGCCCAGCAGCACGCAACCGGGACGACGTCCTGAAAGCAGCACAGAGTTGGCTCCGCAGGCAGGCCGCCTGTCGTCGACCTTGAAATGCACCGCCTCCTTCCTTGTCCAGCTGGAGCAGCTCACACCAGGTCAAGTTCGCCGGTGGCAACCGGCACGACCGCACCCAGTTGCTGCCACTGCTCGACGCGGTCCCGCCGATCCGGGGGCTGCGAGGGCGGCCTCGCCGCGAGCCGCGGCACCCTGGGCCGGGAGCTACGAGCTGAGGGGTGCCTTGCACGTCTCAGCAGTAGCCTCGCAATTTGCTTACGGGCGATGTGCGGCCGACCAATGCCAACTACGCGGCGGCGAGTTGGAGGAGTTCCGCAACGCCTTGGATACGGGCGTAGGGCTGGAAGCGGGGGAGCAGGTCGTCAACGAGGCGGACGCAGCGAGGCGCTCCGATGCGGCGGGCCAGGAGAAGGGAATGAGTGGCGGCGGCCGCGGCGGGTTCGGGTTCCTTCAGATCGAGGTAGCTCGCGGCGCGGTAGGCGAGGAACACGCCCTTCGTCTTGTCCCGGGCAGGCGGTAGTAGGCGTTCGCCTTCGCTGATGAGCCGGTGGGCGGGGCCGATGTCGCCAAGGTCGAGGAGGGCCTGGCCGGAGTCGACGGCGAGGTCGGCTTCGGATACCCAGGCGCACCAGGCGGGTCGGTCGGCGCCGGCGTCGTTGAGGTGTTGCTCGGCCGCAGTGAGGGCGCGCAGTACGGCGCGGCGTTCGCTCTGGTCACCCCGTGCGGCCAGGATCCGGGCGAGGCGCAACTGGAGCAGGCAGCGGGCGGCGGGGTTCTGGGCGCGGGACAAGGCGTGGTCCAAGATGTTGGCTGCGGTGGTGTAGTCGCGGCGCCAGGCGGCTTGGTAAGCGAGGTCGCCGAGGAGGCCAGCGCCCATGTCGTGGTCGCCTGCAGCGTGGGCGTTGTGCAGACCAGCGATCCATTTCTGGCTGGCGTGGGTGTGGCGGCGCAGGTCGAATGCGTGCCAGGCAACGGTCTGGGAGAGGAAGGCCGCCAGGGTGTGCAGGCGCAGCCCGAGGGCGGTGGTGTAGCGACCGTTCTTGAGCAGTTCGCTCACCGTGACGAGGTGGGCGTTCAGGAGCGTCGGGGTGTGTTGCCGCTGCTCGGTGGACAGTCCAGCGAGGTGGTGGGTGGAGTCTTCCAGAAAGGCGACGAAGTCCTCGCTGATCGGCTTGCCGTCCTGGGCCTGGACGCGCGCGTCGTGGAGGCCGTTGGCTCGGGCCCCTACCAGGGTGGAGACGGCGGTGCCGGTGATGGTCAGGAAGTCTCGGCGTTCCATTGCTGTTCGCAGGGCCTCTCTCAGCGCGAGTACGCACCTGTTCGGTGCGAGTGGGACCACGCCGTCGGTGGTGAGCGGCAGCCAGTTCGGCCAGTCTCCGCTTCGGACGATGGCTTGGGCAATGGCGCCCGTCTGGCCAGGCCTGGCCAGACGGCCGGGTCGCCTACGGGGTAGGACTCGACCTCGGCCAAGGCCCACTCCGGCTAGGAGTCGTAGGCCCAGGATCGGCCGGTCTGCTGGTACTGCTCGACCGGAAACGGCTCGACGCCGGGCTGCATCCGGCTCAGGTACAACATCCCGTTGGTGTGGTCGATCGCCGGCGGTAGAGGTTCCAGTTGTACGGCACGAGCGACAGCTTGTTCGACGAGAGCGACCCGGCCCGCTGCGCCCGGTACACCGCCAGCGGTTCCAGCAGCCGCCCGCGCGGGACCCCCATCCCGCATGATCGACAACCAGAGCGCGTAGTCCTGCCGCTTCGGCATGTCCGGCATCAGCCTTGTCTCGACCACCCTGCGGTCGTACTTGGCGGTCAGGGCGCCGATGTAGTCCTGGACCAGCATCGCGCGGTAGTCCACACGCTCCGGCACCCACACCACACGCCCGTTCGGGACGAAGTCGGCGGCCTCGCCCGCGTACAGGGCGCGGCCCAGTAATGCACCCCACGGAAGAGCAGGCGAACGTGAACCGACAACTGCCCGCCCACCTGGTCGGCGGGCGGGCAGATTGGTGAACCCAACTGCTCAGTGCGCGCGTACTGAAGCGCCGTAGCCGTCATTCTGGCGAAGCACCGTCACCGCTGCGGCAGGTGCCGGCCACGCTTGGATGAGGTACCACTCGGTCACCTCATCGGGAGCAAGGTCGACTGCGGTGTCCCGGCCGCGGGCGTGAATACGCAGCCGGTAGTCGCCGGGGCCAGTGAAGGACAGGACGGGAAGTTCCTCGCCCAGGTCGTCCATCAGGCCGCGGACCATGAGATCACCCGACGCGGAATGCGCTGAGATCTCCACGATCTCCTGCCAGTCTCCGATGTCCGGCGGCGGTTCGGCCTCATGGAGCGTGACAGTGACGTCCACGTCGCCGGTGTGGATGCCGGTCATGACGATGGTGACGCCGTCGGTGACCTGCACGACCCCGTTGTGCCCGCGGTCCAGGTCGGGGCCGGTCGGCCCGTCCTCGTCACTGATGTTGAACTGGTGGTACTGGACCGGGACAGGCCCGCTGCCCCGTTTGACCTCGTCGCTCATCTCGCAGTCCTCATGCCGATGGGTGTGGCTCTACTTGATCCACACCAGGAACCGGTCCTTCTCGATGATGCGGTTGTACAGGTAGAAGTTGCCCAGAGCCCGGCCGCCACCCTCGTTCTGCCCTGCCTCGATCATGCGCCGGCTGTAGCTGCCGCCGGTCTTGGCCCCCTGCCAGGTCGAGGCGAAGGGGTACTCGTCGCATTGCTTTCCTGTCGGCCGCGGCAGGCTCGAAGGGCACGATGTGTCCCGGTTTTCCTTGATCTTGGTCTTGTTCGTCAGGCGGGTGAGGTAGCGGGTGGTGCCGTGCTTGCCCGGCAGGTTCTGGGTGTTCTGTGCGTCCTCGATGTGCTTGGCAAGCTGTGGATACTCGCCGGCCTTCGCGTAGACCATCTCCGGTATGTACGGCATCACGCAACCGGGCTTCGACGTGCCCGGAAGCGCGTTGTCACACCGCACAGGAGGCGTAGGCAGGGAAATCTCGTTGCTCGGAGTAGCCCCGGCCTTGGTGAACACCCAGGCCGCCGAAGCCTGGCCATCCCCCTTCTGGCCCTTGGGCGAGGTCTTGATCGTCGTTTGCAGGAAGAACTGTCCGACGGCGTCCTTGTTCTGGCCCATCGCCTGGGAAGGAAAGGTGCTCTTGGTCACCTTGCATTTGCCCGAGCACTTCACCGTGCCGGACGCGCTCATGCCCTTGGCGGTCCCCGTGCTAGAGACCTCCATCAGCTCCACCTGATACGCCCAGTTCGGAACGTCCCGTCCGCTGTAGGCGTAGGCACGCACCAGATAGTGCAGGGTGCCCGTCACCGCGCCGGTACGCGGGTTGATGACACTCGCGGTGGCGGAGAAGACGCCGCACGCCTTGAACCGGTTGACGTACCACTTGCCGCTGACTCCGTGGTCATCGCACCACGTCGGGGTGGGCCAGGCGGAAACGGAGGCGCGTAGCGGGGCCGGACTCGGCGTGCTGTCCCACGTCGCACAGGTGACCGGTTCCTCACTTCCGTCGCGCCTGGCGATCAGAAGCCGTGCTCGGCACGTAATGGAGGGGCTTTGAGCACCTGCCAGCGGGTCTGGATTCTCGATGCCTTCTTCCTGGGAGCCATCATCTCCTGGTGTAGCCCCCATGACGAACGGGGCCTCGTCTTGTGTCTCCGGCACCGGCTTGGAGATCTCGTCGTCAAGCTCCTGCGACGACTCGTCCAGGTCTTCCGGCGGCGGCACATCGTCTTCCGCGGCGGATGCAGCCAGACTGACGGCCTGCCCCGGTATCTCTGATGCGGCAGCGGGATCCTCGGACGCGTGAGAAGCGTCGAGACAGCTCCCGAGTAGACCAAGCGTGACCGCGCTGGCGGCCAGCAGCTTCTTCAATCTCAAGTTATATCCCCTGTTTTCGGTCAGAACAGCATGGACACCCGTTTTGTCGTGCCCATGCCGGGTCAATCCGATCAAAACACAGACGATGCACAGCCCACTTGGAATGCAAGCGAGCGTTTCCCGCCACTCTCGGGCGCTGTCGGGGTCTGCGCACCCGCAGGAGGCCGCTTACCTGTTGTCCAAAGTTCCATTGACTCTCGGATGCAACATCCATTTATGCCCCCCACGCGAGATGTTGACGCGCTGGCAGATGGTCAGGCCGTGCAGTGACTGGGGCGCCGGATGTATACGCCAGAGTGCGGCACCCACAGGAGGTCGGGCCGTCACCCGAAACTGAGTAACAGCAGGCTGGTTGCGAAGCGATCGAGCCCTGGCCTGAAAGACCGCCACCGGCAACGTCCTGTGGAGGGATTCCTTGATCGAAGGCCAGGTCGGCATCAGCTCGAACGGCGGCGTAGGTTCGGTGGACGGCGGAGGCGACTCAGCACGCGGCCGCGTGGGTTCGCTGGGTGGCACCACGTCATCGTTGGGCTTCGAGCAACTCGAGGGCCAAGCCGGGGCGCGGTGGGAGGCGGTGGGTTCGCGGCGACGGGGCTGGGCTACGGTGCCGCGTATGCGCACCGAGGACGCCGTCATCCGACCCCTGCTCCGGATCCGGGACGTGGCGGCGCGTGGAGCCCTGTACGGGCTGGCCGCCGTGCCCCTGCTCGGGGTGGTCTCCCTGTTCGTCGGCGACCACCACGACCGGACGACGTTCCTCGGCGTCGTCGGATTGTTCGCCGCTTTCACAGCTGTGGTGGGGATCCTCATCGGGCTCTTCTTCTGGTGGGCCTGCGGTGGAGACATCCGGCGCTGTCGCGACTGGCACACGGTCACGGGCCAGGCGGGGCCGGTGACCGTCGCGGCCCCGGTCCTCCTGCGGATCGGGGTGCTGGCCCTGGTGCTGTTCCCCGGCGCCTTCGGCCTACATCACCTGGTGGACAGCGCCGCATACGACAGCTGGCTCTACGGCTACTGAGCCACCCGCGTTGCAGCGCGGAACGACGCTTCCACGAAGGCGGCCGACGACTCCCGCGCCCGCGCGGATAGCTACGCCGAACAGGACGATGCCGACCAACACCCCGTGCGCACTCGCCGCATCTCCCCTTGCCCACAGCTCGTATCAAGACACCTCAGGGGGCCGGCCATGGCTGACCTCCGCAGAGCTAGCTCCAGGCCTCGGGCCCGCCGCCGCGCCACTCGATCAGCCCGGACCGAACCACCTCCATCTCGTCGACCTCCTGGAGCCTGCCTCCTGCGTGCATCGGGCTACGTCCTGCACGGAGAACGCGCGGCCGACGATCGCGCCGTCGATGCGCACCCGCCGGCCACCGGATCGAAGCCGCCCGTTCAAGGCTGAAGGACGACGTGCATGAGTGGGAGCCGCGACCGGGCGGCTGGCAGACCCTGCAGTTGGAGCAGGGCGTCTGGGAAGACGAGTACCCGTTCACCTTGGTCGAATGGTCCGGTGCGCCGGCCTGTGTCGCCGATGTTTCCGACAGCAGCCTCGCCCTCGTGACCGGCCTGGACACCAACGGGCGCCGCTGGCAGGCATGGCACAACCTGGACAACGCCGCGGCCCTCCTCGTTGAGGAACCCGAGGACGTGGATGACGTGAGCCTGTGGACAGCTACCCCGGAGTTCGAAGAGCCGTCGGACAAGGGTGCAGAGCTCGATGCCGGAGTTGCCGACCGACGCCGAAGGCGCTCTCATGTGGGCTTCAGCAGCCAGTGTCCAGGCCACGGCGCAGCAGCCTCGGATCGAGGAACTGCTGCGCGCGCGAAAGACCTTCGTGGAGGAGCTGTTCGACGCGCTGCTGGACGGACAGGGCTTCCCTGAAGCTGCCCACTCCGCACCATAGCCATAGGAAACGACGTCTAAACGGCACGGACAGTTGGCGAGAAGGCACTGGCTGGGCCGGGCGGGCCACCGCGATAGCGGCCAGGAATGGGCGGCCGCTCCAGGCCCATGCTCGGCTCGGTGCCAGCGTCGCCAGTCGTGCTGAAGTGGAGTCGCTGATGAGGGCGGGGCGAGGGTACTGCTGAGTTGTTGGATGGCTCGAGCAGTCCCGCCACAGGGCTGGTTCCCTCGCACGCATCGGTGATCAAGCGGAGGGGCGGATGAAGGTGGAAGCGATTGGGGTATCCCTCCCCTGAAGCGTGTTGGGCGCTGTCAGTCGGGGGGGGGCGATGCTGTGGGCGGGGACCTGGGAAGCGGGCAGCGATCTCCCGACATCGTTGGATTCGGCGCATTGAATGTTGACTACATCGCCAGTGCCTCGCGGTTATCGACGCGGATGGCTGAGCAAGTCTCGGAGTCGACAGCCCGGTTCGAATGGAACACCGAGGGCCCGGTCGACGAAGTGACGATCAGGAAGGCCATCGAGCGTCTGGGAGCGTCGTCTCTTGACGCCTCGCTGGGTGGGTCGGCGTGGTTGACGATGTTCACGCTGGCGCAGATGCGTCTCGGTCTGCGTCTCGGCTACGTCGGTGTCCTTGGGCGGATTGAGACGGCAGGGCTGTCCTTTGTACGGCAGATGGACCTTCTTGGCATTGACCGGCGCTGGGTGGCCCGCTATTCGCACCGGTTGTGTGGCATCTGTCTGTCCTACCTTGAGGACGTCGAACGGGTGATGCTCACGCATCCTGGCGCGAACTACCTAATGGCCGAGCACTTACAGAGGCATGGCGACCAGATCGCGCAGTACCTGGCCCGGGCGCGGCTGGTGCACGTCACATCCTTCCTGGACCCGGTGACGCCGCAGTTGATGCTCAGCGTGCTGCGCCAGGCGCGAAGGCTGAACCCGGCCCTGCGGATCAGCTTTGACCCTGGGTATGACTGGGCTGCGCACCGTACCGAGGCCATTGACGGCATCCTCGCCGAGAGTGAGCTGCTGTTCGTCAATCACCGCGAGTTCAAAGTACTGGGTTCCTACGCGCCCGGTGAGACGGACGAGGTTCTTTCGCACAGAGTGCTGGCTCGCTGCGCCGTGGGTTGCACGCTGTTCGTCACCAAGCGGTACGACGCGGTCGAAGTTTTCCGATCCACCGGTGGTGAGGTTCTTCGCCAGCGGTTTCAGCTACGGAGGCCGCTGCGGGAGACCGACCTGGAAGACGCTACAGGAGCCGGGGACGTGTTCTCCGCGTCTGTGCTGGCGGCGCTGGCCTCTGGGCGGCTGCAGGTGGAGCTGGGTTCTTTCCTTGGGCTCAGCTTGGCGCGTCATCGGGTGGCGCATCAGCATCTTCCGGCCAGAGCAGTACCTGCCCTTGGTCCGGATGGGTTCCTGCAGTCCGGTGAGACACCGGTCAGCCCTCCGAGTCAGCCGCGTGCGGTGCTGCTGACCCACGACGGAGGAAGTCAATGGGAGGCTCTCCACCGCTTTCTCCAGGAGGACTGCCGCCTGGTGGTGCACTCGCTGGGTACGGTCGCGCAGGGTGGCGTCGACCCCATCGCGCTGCATGAGCAAGTGGTCCGCTGCGGCTTTGCGGTATGTGTGCTGTCGGCCGGCCGACTCATGGAGGGTGGGCAGCGCCGCGCGAACGAGGAGGTTGTTCACCGAGTCGGCATGTTCCAGGGGTACTACGGCTTCGGACGGGTGGCGATCCTGGCCGAGGAGGGCTGCGAGCCCTGGTCCAACAACGCTGGCCTGATCCGAATGGATTTCACACCTGGCCGCATAGACAGCGTCTTTGTGGACCTGGAGAGAATGCTGGCCCGAGAGGGATTCCTGGGACCAGGGAGGCGACGGAGTGACCGGTAAGCAGAATGGTGTGCCTGCGGCGGCCTCGCGGGGCGGTTTTGCCCTCGACGTGGTCGGTACCTCGACTACCTCTCCTACTCAGACACCGCGACCGGCGCACAGGATGATTGGGTACCGCTGAGTGCCAGGATCGCCGAGCTGATCGATGACGGCCGCCCAGCACCTGAGTGGGGCACCGAAGCCGCCGTCGATGAGGCCACCGTGTACGCGGCCCTGGAAGCGGCCAACCCTTCGGCACTGCAGACCTCCCTCGGAGGATCGGCCTACAACGCCATCTACGCCCTCTCACAGATGCACCTCGATCTGCGCCTGGGGTACGTCGGCGTGGCGGGCCGCGTTCCCGGACCGGGCCTGTCCGCTGTCCAGCAGTTCGAGACCCTCGGGATCGACCACTCCTTTGTCTTCCGTGACGACGATCATCTGTGCGGCGTCTGTTTCGCCTTCACCGAAAACGGCGAACGCACCCTCCTCACCCACGCGGGTGCCAACGCCGCCATGGCCGACCACATCGACTCAGCCTTCGACGAGCTGGTCGCCTACCTCGCCACCGCGCGAGTCATCCACGTCACCTCCTTCCTGGACGACCGCACGCCCAGCCGGCTCCTTGCCGTCCTAGAAGCTGTCAAACAGGCCAGCCCCGCTACCCTGATCAGCTTCGATCCAGGTCACGTGTGGAGCCACCAGCCCACGCCAGAGATCGAGGTCATGGTGGCTTTGTCAGACTTTCTCTTGCTCAATCATCGAGAGTTCCACGAACTCGGCCGCTGCACTGAGCAGGACACCGATGAGGCTGTGGCATCGCGCCTGTTGGACCGGCTCGCCAACGACCGCGGTGTCGTCATTGTCAAACGCCGCAGCGGCATCCACGCTTGGCGGCGGGAGGAATCCAAGATCCTCGACGATTTCTACCCACAGGTGGTTCTCGCCGACGACGAGATCGAGGACGCCACCGGTGCCGGCGACGTCTTCGCCGCTGGCCTCCTCGCCGTGCTGACCGCTGACCGTCTGCAGATTGAACTCGGCTCCCTGCTCGGCATGACCCTGGCCAGGCACAAGCTCCGCTACGTCGGCAGCCACGGCCACGGCCAACTCGCTGGCGTCGCCCAAAATTTCATCCGCACATTGGACGCCGCCCGCCGCACTGCGTCACAGCCTGCGGGTGTGTTTGTTGCCCACGGCCGCAGCCCTCAATGGCTGGCGGTGAAAGCCTTCGTGGAACAGCGCTTCGGCGTACCGGTGTACTCCTTCGAGTCGCATTCCTGGGGCAGCCGGCCGGTCACCGAAGCGCTGACGGAGTACCTGAACAGGTGCAGCTTCGCGGTGTGTGTGCTGACAGCTGAGGACATCACCGGAGACGGGCACCTGGTAGCACGCCAGAACGTCATCCACGAGGTCGGCCTGTTCCAGGGGCACCGTGGCATGGACCGGGTGCTGGTACTGGTCGAAGAAGGCTGCGAGTCCGTGCCGGCCGCCGCCACGTACTCGCACGTGTTTCCGCGGAACGCGATCCACCAGGCCTTCTGGCCCTTGGACCGCGCGCTGCAAAGTCACGGCTTCGAGCACGTGTGAGGAGCGGGCGGAGCATGCGACTCTATACAGCGTCTACAACCAGGAGCTTGCGCTAGACGACCGCTTACGGGCAGTCGAAGTCCTGGTGAGAGCTGGTTAGTCCCCGAGAAGCACGAGTTCCCGCTCTCGCTCGTGCCGGCCGCCCCCCTCCGGGGGGCGCTGCTGCCATCGGTGTCTCCTCGTACAGCGCCCCTCGTCTTGGGCTGAGGATCATTCTTGCCCGGCCAGGTGACTGCCGAACATCGCGTTCGGATTCCGGAACCGAGCGCGGGTGTCAGGTGCCAGATCTGAGAGCACCAGGAGGCCACACCACGTCGACGGTCAGTCCAGCCGCGCGGGCTGCAGCGACGGTGTCTGCTGTGCCGCCACCGCGCCCCGTGGGGGCGCTGCCGTCCCAGATGGCCATCAGACGGTCCGCACCCTGCAGCAGTTCACGGTTGGCCGCTTCGTAGGCCGCGCGCCCCGCGTGTTCGTACGGCATGACCACCACTTCAGCGGCGGCCTCCCGCAGAACGTCGAAGTTGGCAAGGTCCGCAGGCTGGACCACCGCTTCCCGATAGTCCAGTGACGGAATGATCGCCGAGAGTCGGCCGCCGAGAGCAAGCACCTCCTCTGCGAAGAGGGTGTCGGCGCCGCGGGCCAGGCACGAGCGCCCGACGAGCGTGTCCAGAGGCAGGGCTGTCAGCAGGTCACGAAGGGCTGCGCGCACGGGCCCGACTGCCTCGTCGGCCAGGTCCATGTGACCGGTGACGGCGATCGTCGCCACGTCATTACCCCTTCCCGGCCCCTACGATTGCGCCACCACCCTATCCCCCGCAGGTAGCGTCTTGAGCAGGGCAGTTCGGAGCATCCGCGCACGTCACAGCGCGAGGGCAGAGAATCCCAGAACATAGGCCACGGCGAAGAGAAAGGGGATCCAGCGCTCCACACGGTTGAGCGGCAGATAGACACGCCAGTCCCGTCCCTCGCCGAGAGCGCGCCACTCGGCGACCACGAAGGCGCGGGCAGGTAAGCGTTCCTCGAGCGCCCCGATCACCTCGAACTTGCCCCGGTTCAACTGCTGGTAGGAGCGAACGGTGAACCACCAGGTGGCGCACATGCCTAGCAGGACCAGGAGTGCCGCGAGGCCCAGTACAACCGGGACCCTGCGGTGATTCTCCTGCGAGAGCCACGCACCAAGGAAGACGAGAAGGCTGCTGTGGAGGGTCAGGAAGAAGGTGTTGGCGAGATTACGACGGGCACTGACCCGGTCGGCCATCTCCACGCACAGTTTGTACTGCTCGAAGATCGCAGTGTGATAGGAAGCAGTGGAGTCACGGTAGTCATGAGCTTCAATGTCGCCGTTCCACAACGAGTCACTGATTCCGGCCATTGTCGTACGCCCCCCGGTAGTCGTCACCCTCGTCTCCCTTCCAGCAAGATACGTGCGGTGACGGCGTCGAGGAGAGCCTTGGTGTTGCTGGCCATGACGTTGGTGACGCCCCACGTCGATGTTGACCTTCGAGTTGGTTGAAGCTCAATGATGGCGAGGTGCCAAATTCTGAGCTGATGCCCATCGGAGTCTTTGCCCAGCGCAGTGGTCTGACCTCCAGCGCGTTGCGGTTCTACGCCGACTCCGGGCTGCTGCCCCCTGCCGAAGTAGACCCGGTCTCGGGCTACCGCTACTACGGCGCTGACCAGGTGGCGCGGGCCACCGCGCTGCGTCAGCTTCGTGAGATCGCCATGCCCCTCGCTGAGGTAGAGGCGGTTCTCGACGCCGGGACCGACGAGGCGGCACTGCTGGTTGACCAGCATGTTGCCAAGATCGTCGGGGATGCGGCGGTTGCACGGCAGAAGGCTGCTGTCATCAAGTCCGCGATCGGCGGCGACATGCCCGGTCTGCTGATCGCCACGTTGAAGGGGCCCGTGCTGGCGGATGCGGTCGATCAGGTCTTGACCACGACCGCGTACGAGCCGGGGATGGCGGTGCTTGCTGGCTTGCACATCGAGGCGAGTCATGAGGCGATCATCCTGACGGCAACCGACCGCTACCGGCTCTCCACCCGGACCCTGGTGCCCGCACGGCCGGCGGAGCAGACGTGGGTCGGCACGGTCGACGGCGACGACCTGCGGGTCGCGGTCTCCGAGATCCGACACAGTGCGCTGGTCCGCATCGAAGCGGTACCGCACGGGATCCGGCTGCGCATGGCCGAGCGGGAGGACCGGCACTGCCGGTTGCTGTCCGAGGAGTTCCCCGATCACCGGCTGATGCTCGCGTCCCTGGGTGAGGTCACCACCCGCGCAACGGTCTCGAAGGAGTTGCTGCTGCGCGCCCTGGAAGAACACCCCGGCGAACGCGTCGCGCTGCACATCTCCAGCCACGGAGTGAACGTCCGGCCTCCGAACGACGAACACCCCGGCATCCCGTTCCCCGCCAGCGTGACAGGCGAGGCCCTCCAGATCCAGTTCGAGATGACCACGCTCTATCCCGCAGTAAGCACGGCCATCGGCCCTGACGTGATGCTCGACCTAAGGGGACACGACCGGCCCGTCACGATCCGCTCCGCCGACCGCGGCGATCTCACCACCCTGGCCATGCCCGTCAAGATCGACCGCTCATCCTGAGAACGACAACGAGGAACACTTCATGCCTACCGCACCCGCCAGCTCCGACCCGACCATGGAAGCCATCGGCCAAGCCGTCACCGAAGGCCGAACGGGCAATACTCTTTCTGCCCGCCGCAAGCTCCTGAACCTGTGGTCGGCGATCGGCGCCACCGGCGACCCGCTGCACCGTTGCTCACTCGCCCACTACCTGGCGGACCTCTACGAAGACCCCGCCCAAGCCCTCGCCTGGGACGTCCGGGCCCTGGACGCTGCCGACGCCGTGACCGAGCAGCGCGTCCAGGAGCACCACGCCAGCCTCCACATCGCCGGGTTCTACCCCTCCCTCCACCTCAACCTGGCCGACAACTACCGCCGACTCGGGTCCTTCGATGCAGCCACCGAGCACATCAACGCGGCCAAAGAGCACGCCCCCAACCTCCCACAGGACGCATACGGTGCCCTCCTGCGCACCGCCCTCGACGAGGTGGCAGAGGCCATCGCCCGGCGGGACACCACCAAGCGACCCTCCGCACCTGGTCACACTGCATGACGCACCGGAACGCGCCCCTCACCGTCGAGGGGCGCCGTCGACTGGTCGAGCGTTGCCGGACGAGGCCGATTGCGCACGTCGCAGCCGAGATGGGGGTGTCCCGCGCGTGCGCATCGAAGTGGGTCAATCGCTATCGGAGCAACGGCGAACTCGGGCTGTAGGACCGCTCGTCCTCGCCGCACCACCAGCCGACCACGACACCGCCCGAGGTCCTCGTACTCGTAGAAGAGCTGCGCCGGACCCACAAGTGGTCCGCTGCCAGGATCGCCTTCGAGCTGGCCCAGTCCGGGACGCCCATCAGTCGAAGGACCGTGAACAGGCACTTGGCTGAGATCGGCATCAACCGACGCCGGTTCATCGACCCCAATGGTGAATCCAACCGACAGCCGCGGAAAATCCATGCCCGACGGCCCGGCCACATGATCCACCTCGATGTGAAGAAGGTAGGCCGCATCCCCGACGGCGGCGGCTGGCGTGCACACAGACGCGGCAGCGACCAGGCCAAAGCCGTCAACCGGAGAAAGAAGGCTGAGCGCGGCGGCTACGTCTATCTGCACCGGCCATAGACGGGTACAGCCGTCTCGCCTACACCGAAGCACTGCCTGACGAGAAGGCCACCACCGCGATCGCCTTCCTCCACCGTGCCCGCGTCTGGCTGGCCGCACACGGGACCACCCGCATCGAACGGATCGTGACAGACAACGGCGCCTGCTATCGGGCCGAGATCTTCACCCGGGCCCTCCTCGGCGCCAGGCACCAGCGCATCGCGCCCTACACCCCTCGCCACAACGGCAAAGTCGAGCGATACAACCGCATCCTGGCCGAAGAGTTCCTCTATGCCCGGACGTGGACGTCGGAAGCCCAACGTGCCCACCTCCTGGGCCGCTGGATCGTCCACTACAACTACCACCGCCCGCACACCGCGCTCGGAGACCAACCACCCGCAGCACGACTACCAGGCGGCGTCACCAACGTCATGACCTCCTACACTTAGGCACCGTTTCCTTTGGTGCCGGTGATGGCTTGAGTCCTCTGCCAGCGTTCGGGGCCAACCAGGGAGGGCAAGGCTCCCCGCCTGGCGGCGGCTCAGGTAATCGCAGCCGCGAGCGCATCGGGCACAGGGAGCGGTTGAGGGCCGCATCCCGTCCTGGAACGCTGCAGACGCGCGGGAGTGAGACGACAAAGACAACCCAAAGATCCCGTCCATGCCGGACCTCGCCCGGTACCTGGGCAGGTACGCACAGCTGGTGACGACGCCGCGCGGCACCGCGTCGACCACCGGCCTCGAGCTGATGACCGCGCTGCGCCCGCCGACCCGTGCCAGAAGAACGAGACCACCGGGGAGTTCGAGTGTGCGTTCAATACGGACGCGCTCACCGCGGTGTACGACGTCGCGGAGTGCGAGGTCCCGGACGAGCGCCCGATCCTGAAGGGCAAGTTCGAGCACCACCACCTGCGGACCCCGGCAGAGATGCTGATGGAGGAGCCGTACGACTGGTGCCGGCCGCTGACCGACACCGAGTGTATGCAGCCGTACCTGGTCGCCGTCGACATCAACATGTCGTTCGCGGCGGCCGCCAACGGCCTCACCGTCGGCCTGGACGGCCCTACCCATCTGAAGAACTACCCGGCGTTCGACCCGGAGCTGCCCGGCTCGTGGCTGGTCGACCTCTCCCATGTCGACCTCTCCCGCGTGCAGATCAACGGGCGCACCGTCGACGCCGACCGGCTCCCCTCGCCCTTCACCCCGAAGGGCGACCGCCCGACCGGACCGGCCTGGTACGCGACGCCGACTCTGGCCTACGTGGTGGAGCTCGGCTTCGAGGCCGCTCCAATCGAGGCGTACGTGCGTCTGCAGACCGGCCGCTACCTGGACCCCTGGTACACCCTGCTGCGCGACGCGTACGTCGCGACGATGGCCGACCTCGGGGTCACCACCGGCATGGGCGGACGCGAGTTCCTCGAGGCGATGGCCCGCTCCAAGAGCGTCGACCCGACGATGGCGCTGCTCGCGAAGGCGATCAAGGCGACCGCGAAGGGCGGCATCGGCAAGCTACGGCAGCCCACCGGGGCCAGGTGCCGTACTACGAGCCGTGGCCCGCACTGAAAAGGGAGACGTGGCGCCCGGACATCCGGGCCGCCGTGCTCGCGAACCAGCGGATCGGCATCCACCGGAAGCTGATGAAGACCGCCGCCGCGGCCGACCTCTACCCCGTCGCGATCGGCACCGACGCCGTCGTCTACCCCTCCCCGGGCCCGTCCCCGCTGGACATCCTGCCGTACACCGACGATGGCAAGCCCGCCCCGGGCACCTTCCGGCTCGGAGCCTCGCCCGGGATGGTCAAGCACCAGGGCACCCAGACCGTGCTGTGGGCGGAAGCCCAGTTCGAGGAGGCCCGCGCCGTGTTCAACGCCGCCAACCTCATCAAGAACGACCCGACCGCCGGAGAAGGGGAGTAGCCGACGATGGCCGACTCGATCGGGGACAGCTTGGATGCTGCGCTGGAGAGGGCGTTCACTCGCCGCATCCCGGAGAGCGCCCAGGCACAGATGAAGTACCTGGTGAAGCAGTTGAAGGGCACCATGGCCACCTCGCAGGCCCTCGGGGTGTCGCAGCGCACCGTGGAGCGGTACGTCAAGGGTCAGCTCAAGCGGCCCCGCCGCGACCTGCGCGACCGCATAGAGCGTGAGGTCAAGAAGCGGTGGCAGCCCCAGATCAGGGCGAAGGCCAAGAAGCGGGCCGCGAGCACTGGCGGCCTGGTCGTCTCCACCCGCGCCCGCTTCGGCTTCACCACCGCCCCCGACACCACCGACGACGCCCGTATCCGCGACATCACCCAGGCCCTGCCCCCACACTGGGCGGACCGCCTCTTCGAAGCCCGCGACGCTGGCGCCAACGAGCAGCAACTCCAGCGCATCGCCGCCGAAAGCCTCGCGGAGATGTACTTCCGCAACAACAACACCCGGGCCCACGGGCTGGGCGTGGAGTTCACCGACTGGAGACCATCGACATCAAGCTCTAAAGATTGCTCCGCTCACAACAGAGCGCCTTGTCCCCGGCATTGAAGCTGCCGGGGACAAGGCGCTTTCTCGGACGAGCTCAGGAGCCACGGCGGCAACCGCAAGGAGTCGGTCCCGATGGAGCGGGGCGCAGATGCGCAGCGTCAGGGGCTCAGCCAATCATCGTGCCTCTGACCGATTTTCATGGGCTGGAGATCAGCTTCTTCACCTCGGAGGGCAGTTCGTTGCCGGAGTAGACCGCGACGAACTTGACGTCGTCGGGTGTGTCCCCGACGGCGATGGCGACCTTCGGAGAGACCCCGTCCACGGCATAGGCGGTCTCCGTCGTGGACGGCTCGCCGCCCTCGCCCTGGTCGCCGGTGTCGTCACACGTCGGTTGGGTCGCTGCACCGAGTTTGCTGCCGACCGTGAATTCCACGTTGGCGACATCACGGTAGGTGCGTCCGTCGTAGGTCACCTGGTAGACGCACGACGCCGCGTCCTCCGCGCTGTTGTCCTCCGACGTGCACGCGGCAACTGATGCCGCTACGGCTGCTGTCAGCAGCGCGCTCACGGATCGTTTGGCCCAGCTCATGAACGGCCTCCTCAGTAGATGCTGCGAAGGGCGAGGACGTCGCCCTTGCCGAGCGTCCTGGCCTTCGTGGTACAGGTGAACGAGTTGGTGTACATGGTGAGGTTTTCGTGGCCCGAACCGAGGTGTTCCAGTCCGAAGACGTGTCCGGCCTCATGAGTACCGACGGAGCGGATGTCGTATTTGTTCGAGCACCGCTGGTTGGAAGTCCTGATCGCGGGTGTTGAAACGGACGTCGCCCTCGCGCAGGTCGTTCTTGATGCCGGGCTGTGGCCAGGTTCAGGAGCAGGCCATAGCGACGTGGTTGCCCTTGAGGTCGCCCGCGTCCCACGTGCTCAGCTCGTCCCGGTCGGTGCACGGCCTTCCCTCCGTGATCTGGAAGGTCGTGGCCCTCGCCGCGACCTCCGCCGGAGACATTGGCATCACCTACGCGCCTCCTGGTCCCGCCTGATAGATGTCGAGACGGGCGTGCCAGCGAGGCCGCATCGAGGACACCGACCGCTACGCGCCGAGGGCACACGCCGCGTAATGGACCTGCGCATCGACATCCCCTGGATCCTGCAGGTCGCCGAACTCGCAGGCGCAGGGCCCCGGGCCCGTCCACTCTCGCCCCTTCCCAAGGTTGCTACCACCCTGCTACCATCACGGTGTGACTTCCACCAAGAAGCAGACGCAGGTCCGGCTGGAAGAGGATGTGCTCGCGGCCGGCAAGGCCGCCGCGGCCGCCCGCCGACTGGACTTCAACAAGTACGTGGAGCGGCTCATCATCGAGGACACCACCGGTGCCCGCGCCGCCGGCATGACGGCCGCCCAACGGCTCATCGATGACCATGGCGCCTTCCTCGACGACCTGGAGCAGCGGCTCGACGCCCCCTACGCTGATCCACAGCCCGGCGCCGCCGCGTGATCTTGCACGTCGACGAATCCTGGATCCTCGAAGTAGCCGAGCGAGCCGGCCACCGTGACCCGGCGGCCGACGACTACGGCGTGCCCATCGCCGCCGTCGCCCGCCACCGCGGCGAACTCCTCGACACACCCATCTACGACGGCGCCTACGCCCGCGCCGCCGCCCTGGTGCACACACTTGGCCGCTGCCGCTGGCTGGAGCGCTCCAACCTCACCGTCGCCTGCGCCGTCGCCGTCATGTATCTCGAGGCCAGCAACATCCCTGTCAACCCCACCCGCGAACAGCTCACCGCAGTCGTCCACGAGCTGAACAACCCGCGCTGCAGCACCGCCCGAATCGCCTCCTTCCTGCGCACCTGGAAACCCTGAAGCCCCGGCCCGGGCGGTGATCACCCCGCGCTTCAATGCAGGTGCGCCCCGGCAGTGGCGTCGGCGAGCGTGCGCTGGGGCGTGCACGACTCGGCCAGAGTGGGCGGGCGAGATGCGGTCGAGGAGGTCGAGGGCAGCTTGAGGTCCGCGGTCGCAGCGGGAGGCGGACCCCTTCGTCCAGATCCCAGGCCATACCGCTATCACTAACACTGACGGGCAAGAACGCCCCATCGAGACGTGAGGACGCCGGCCATGGCCTCCACCACCAGTGACGCCAAAGAGTGGGCGGGCACCACCGAGGACACGCACGATCTGCACCGCTTCGGGCCCGACCAGCGCGCTCGCTGCAACCGCAGCATCCGCACCTACAGTCGGATCACCGACCGCGACGCCTACCGCGAGCCATACATGACTCTGCGCACCCGCGCCGAGATCGAGGAGCACTGGGCCGCGTACATGTATCGGTTCTGCCCAGCCTGCACCACCGAGAAGTGAGCACCCACATTGTGAAAGCCAAGATCGGCTCGTCACCGGATCTGCGATAGGCGCCCTGCGCTCTCTGACCGTGCGGTAATCGCCTTCTCAACGGTCCGTCGGATGACGACCGCTAGCCAGCATCGCGAGCACGGGCGCTGGACTGATCCTCCAGCCGGGTGGTGTCGTTGGTCCGTCAGCGGCCCCCACCACGTGGCGGCAAGTTGGAGGAGCTCCTCGACGAGTGGGACACAGGGGGGGAGCTTCAGGTCGAGGAGGCTCGTGGTGCGGCAGACGAGGAACATGCCTCTCGTCTTGTCCCGGCGGATCACGGCCCTGGTTTTGTAACCGGCAGCAGCAACGTTTGTTGACGGTTTCGGGATGATTGCCCTTTCACGACCGGTTCCGGGCCTGTAGTGTCCGGCACCGCCTTGGCCCTGGTGATGGCCATGAACGGACGCGCTACTGCAAGGACCTTGAAGGCGACGGTGTGGACGTACTCCGCAGCCGCTGTGTGACAGCGTGACGCGAGGCCGGGCCCCAGTCCGGCCTCGGGCCAGTGCCCCACGGGCAGTACTTGGTCGGCCGTGGCTTCTTCCTCGGATCCGGCCACGCCGATTCCAACGCGGCTCTCACCGTGCGGAATCCCACTCCGTGCTTCGCGCATCAAGGCCAGGTACGGCATCCCTGCCCGGGCATCACGGCGGATCTCCGCGTACAAGTCGACCTTGGACTTCGGTGGCGCTATCGCAGCCTCATCCCGCAGAGCACCGCCTTGCTCGCGGTCCCGACTGTGAAATCTGCCAACGGTCAAACAGGATGCTTGCAGCGTTTGGTCTCGGAACGCACTGCCGTACCGAACTCGCCATCACTATGGGAGAGTTGATCAACGCAGTGGGTGGAGCGGTTACGCACCTACTGCCGACATCTGCCCGTTTTCCATCCCGGCAAGCCCCTCCGCTGGGGGCCCTATTTCGTGGTGCGTGCGCTGACTGCAATACCTGTTGTCTTCATCACCACCGAGCACGACATCCGCCGGACTCCTGTCAAGCCTGTCTTCGGAGGCACTGCATGCCCCTCACCGAGCCCCGGTTCACTCCCGCCCCTCACGAGCTGGAACTCGGCCACCCCTTATACCGCATGGACCCCAACGGACACGACTTTCCGGGGGAAGGACATGACCTCCAACTGCTTGGGCCGATCGTCCCGGTGGAGCTCGCAGATGGCGTGGCTGCGTGGGCAGTAACCGGACATCACGTAGCCGACATAATGCTGACTCACCCCGATATGAGCAAAAACCCGCACAGGCACTGGAAGGCTTACAAGGACGGCCTCATACCCAAGACCTGGCCCCTTCTACAGATCATCACTACCCCGACCATGCTGACCATGGACGGTGAGGACCACGCTCGGCTGCGCCAGCCGATCCAGCGTGCCTTCACCAGCCGTCGAATGGAAGCCCTGCGCCCGCGCATCGAGCAGATCACCCGCGAGCTTCTCGACGCGCTCGCCGACCTCGCGCGCGCCACCGCAGTCGACCTGCGCGCCGAATTCGCCTTCCAGCTTCCGATGCGAGTGATCTGCGAGCTGTACGGCGTCAACGACCCCGATGTGCGCCGACGACTCGCCATCGACACCCGCCTGCTGTTGAGCAGCACCACTCCTCCCGGCGAACGGCTCAGCGCGCAAGCCAGCATCTTCAGCCAGATGGCCCAACTGATCGTGGCCAAGCGCAGCCAGGACAACGACGACCTGACCACGGCGCTCATCCAGGAGTTCGACACCGGCCGCATCTCTGAGCAGGAGCTGGCCGGAACCCTCTTCCTCATGCTGATCGCGGGCCAGGAAACCACGCAGAACCTGCTGGTCAACGCAGTCCGACGACTGATACAGCACCCAGACCAACTCACCCGCATCCTGGCTGCCGGAGCCGACGAGGACCCCTGGCCTGGAGTCATCGAGGAGTCGCTGCGCTACGACGCCCCGGCCGCGACCACCATGTTCCTCTTCGCCGTGCGCGACGTGCAGGTCGCGGGAGTCACCATCCGCGCCGGTGACCCCGTCATGATCTACACCGCCGCGATCGGCCGGGACGAGGAGGTCTTCCCCCACCCGCACGTCTTCCTCACCGACCGGGCCAACGCCCGCCAGCACCGCGCCTTCGGCCACGGCCCCCACCACTGCCTCGGCGCCCCCCTGGCACGACTTGAGACTCGCATCGCCCTTCCGGCGCTCTTCGGCCGCTTCATCATCACGCCCGCGGAACCAGTGGACGGACTACCGGAGATGGATTCGCTGTCGAGCAACGGCCCCGCTCGCCTGCCGGTCTACGTTCAGGAGCGGTAGCCGGCCCCGTCGCACGCCCCTTCTGCGGGTCAATGGAAGACGCCGCGATGCTCAGCGTGCCGGATCCAACCAACGCACCCGCACCTTCGGTAACGGCGTACCGCTGACAAGCCGATGCTGCGCGCCCAGCAGGAAGCGGGAGAAGCCCCGGGTGATCTCGGGCCCTCGAATGTTGCTGTGTCAGGCGATGTGCCACCCCACCGGGGCTGCGGGTGCCGATCTGTGGGTCTGCTCGGCGGACCCAGTCTTGCCAGCATCGGTGCACTCAGTGAGCAGGGTCTGAGGTGAGCTTCGTCAGCATCCGTGGCGGGAACAGAGCATGCGAGCTGCGCCCTTCGCTCAGCGCCGTACCGGCGACTTCCAGCGGTACGGCGTTGTGCTCTGCCGGAGTGAAGACAACACGCATGCTGCGCAGCTGGCGCAGGATGACGGATCCTCCCCAGTCCACCGACTGGTCGTCCTCCAGTTGCATGTTCCGGCAACGGGCCACGAAGCGGTCGATGGCGCTCTGAGTGATGGTGTGTGCCAGCCGTTGGGCGCCGGTGGGACATTCGTGGGCACCCGTTCCGAACGCCCAGTGGTATTCGTTGCCGAGGTCGTATGTACGGGAGGGAGCACCTCCCGTGGCGTGTGGGTCGGCACTGGCTCCGGCCAGCCCCAGTACGAGCAGAGCACCGCTTGGAATCGGGTAGTTGCCCAACTCGCCTGCGGCCAGGTCGCGCAGGGGGAAGCGGCCCATGACGTTCTGCACCGCAGGGTTTGTCCGGTGTGTTGTGTTCATGATCTCTGCGATGGAGGCTTTGCCAGCGAGGTAGAGGGAGTACAGCTCCTCGCCGCAAACGATCTGTTCCAGGACGTTGGCGATCCAGCCGGCGGTACCCCCTGCCCCGGCCATGGTCGCCACCCAGATCAGGTTGGTGACCTCCAGATCGCTGAGCGCAGGTCCGTTGACAACCGGCCCGTGGATTGCCCAGGAGGCGAAGTCCCGTTCGGGTTTGGCGCGTCGCGCGGCCACCAGTTCACTGAGAATCTCGTGGATCGCCTCGTTGGCCTTCTGCGCGCCCGGTCCGCCTTCCAGGAGCTGGAAGATCGCGGGCAGCAGGTCTTCGCCTGCTTCGTGCGGCAGGCCCATGAGGCGCAGCATGACCAGCATCGGAAGGGGCGCGGCGTAGTCGGCGACGGCGTCGGCGCGGCCGCCCGGCGCGAAGCGGTCAATCAGCCGGTCGGCCACCCATTCGACGAAACGGCGCGTCCTTTGTCCTTCGACCTCGTTCAACCCCGAGGACATCAGGCTGCGCAGGCGGGTGTGGGCCGGGCCGCTGAGGAAGCGGGGGTTGCCCACCTGGAAGATGATCTGGGGCAGGAGGGGCCAGGTGTCGGGCACCCGTCCGTTTCGCAGTTCGCGCCAGGTCCGGGAGTCGGGGGTGTAGAGAGCCTCGTTGCGGCCCACCTCCTGGACTTCCCTGTGTCCGATTACCAGAAAGGCTTGCACGCCGCCGTCGAGTTCGATGGGGACGACGGGACCGTGCTCCGCCCGCCACGTCTCGTACATATCTCCCAGATCATCCAGCATGGCATCACTGCTCAACTGCACGCTGGAGACGGGAGTGGGACAGTCAGACGAAGCTAATGGAGCGGCAGGCGGGTCGGACGGATCCGGGGAGGCGTAGGTCATCGCGGCACCGTTCTCGCGTGTATGGACCGGCGGCCAGCGGCTACAGGGGCCGCACGGCGCGTTCTGAGGTTCGGGTAAGCCGCAGACTGTACGATCGAGCGGCGTTGGGTCGGACCAGATCTTGGTGCACCCCTCAAGGGGTGGTCAACGGTAACGAACGGCCGTACAGGGTAGGCGGGTTGGGGCACCGGGCCGCCTGCCCCTACGCAGGCGGCCCAATATTGGCCGGGTGGAGAGCTACTGGCGGTGCGTAGACGTCAGGCGTTGGGGAACTTCCAGATGTAGGGCTCGCCGTCCTCCTCGGACCAGTGGACCTCGACGTTCTTGGCGTTCGCCGGGATCACATAGGTCTCGCAGAAGACGTGGCTCTCGCCCTGCTTCCAGCTGTCGACGTCGTACGGGTCCTCACAGCCCTTGGCGTCCTCGGAAGCGCCGATGAGGACGGTGCCGCGCTGCCCATCGGCGAATACCGTAGTCCCGTCGTGCACGTCGGAACCGTCGGTGAGGGCGGGGCCGCTCTTGTGCGTGTACTTCAGGTACGCGGTCGCCAGCACCTTGCCCTTGACCTTGTCCGGCTCCGAGACGGCCTTGGCGGCCTCGGCCTCGGTGCCCACGTCGACCTTCTGCGCCAGGATCTCGTAGCTGACCCGGCCAGGGTCCTCGTCTACCTTGCCCGTGGCGCTCTCGCCGGTCTGCATGGCGCCGCCGGAGGTGGGTTCGGGCGACGGGGAGGCCTTGGCCTGGGACGTGGCGGCGTTCTTTGCGCCGGCATCGGCCTTGTCGTCTCCGCCGCCACATGCGGAGACGGCGAGGGCAAGGACGGCGACGGGCGCGGCGAGACGCAGCGCGGTGGCGTGGTGGGGCACGACAGACTCCAGATCCAATGGTTGCGGGTCGGGTGCGGCCGCAGCGGTAGGCGGCCCAATCTCCCCTACAGGCAGCCCGCGTTAGGCGGGCAGAGGGTGGTCACACAACTCGGACGTGCCGATCGCGACCACCGGCTGCATGATCTTGACGCCCCGCAAGCAAAAGTGTCAACAATTGTGATCGAATTGGATGGGTCCTTGGGGCTGGTACCGGACCCCGCTGAGTAGTTGCCGCCCTGGCCGAAATACGCGGGCGCGGCGGCACGGCTTGCGGAGCGACAGCCTCCGCCGGTGTATGCGCTGATAATCTCCCTGCGTAGGGCAGTTGTGTACGGCCCGCCACAGTGTGAGGGGATGGGGAGCGTGTACCGGCCCATAAGGAGTGCCGCCGCCCAGGCAGCAGACCGCCGTGCAAGGCCCACGCCACCCTCCGGTCCTGTCGGGTCTAAGGACATATGAGCGGCCGGATATGGAACCTTCGATAGCCGCCGTCCCGGCGGCCGCCACCGCGTCGTTGCGTAGTTCGCTCATGCTGAGGCTCAGACGGCAGAGAGTTGTACGCATCGCGAAGAGCCTGGGCCTGCGACCGGACCAGGGCCTGGACGCAATGGTGCAGAGCATCAGGATCCTGCGCGGCCAGCCCATCAAGATCTCCTATATGCCGATGGACAAGGCCACGACAGGGCTGTGTTTTTTCGGCGACGGGCAGGACACCATCGTCGTCAACGAGGCCGCGGAACCACTACACCGGATCCTGATCGTCCTGCATGAGCTGTGGCACCTCATTGAAGACTTCGTGGGACCGAGCAGGCCGGCCCGCCTGTGGCGCACGTGCATCATCCGGCCCCTCGAGCGCTGCGGCCTGCGCCGACCCGACACCCAGAAGTCCACCTTCGGCGATCATTCCGTGTTCGAACTGGACAACGTGCCTGAGCTGCTGTCCGCCCTGCCGCCCGAGCTTGTGCACGCCGCGCTCGTCGAACGCCGGCCGGTGAGAATGCGCGGCGAGCACAACGACAACGCCGATCCGGCCGAGGTCTTCGCCCGGCAGATGCTGCAGATGCTCGACTTGGGCGAAGACACCACTGGTACGGGCTCCATCACGTCGTCGTTCGCCCACCGCCGGACCGGCATCTGACCCGCATGCTCGAAGTCGTCCTCACTGCGGTCAACCTGGTGATCTTCAGCGTGTGCTTCGCCGTCGGCGCCGCCAAAGCCGCTGCCGCCCGCAGCGACCGCGACACCACACTGCGCATCACTGCCTCCGTACTGCTGTGCGCCTCGGTGGTCTACCTCCTGTCCGCACCGGCCGTCTACCGTTTCGTCGGCGCTGCCGCAGGATCGCCGAGCCTGCCGTCGCTTATGGTCAGCATCGCGATCCTGCTGTGTGTCGGACACGCCCAAGCCCTGACCCTCCTCTGGCACCCCCGCCGCCGCACCAATGCCTGGCGGCGGTCGGTCTCCGTCTGGGCACCGATGTACGGAGTGGCGATCATCACGATGATGGTGCTCTTCTGGATGGCCGACCTCTCCGGACCGGCGTATCCCCTCTCCTTCGCGACCTCCTACGCCCATGTGCCGGCGCAAGTAGCCTTTCAGATGGTCTACCTCGCAGCCCTGATCGCCGGGATCATCGCCACCGTGCGGCAGTGCCGCGGACCCGACGGTGTGATCGCCCTACCCAACCGTCCTGACCTCGCAGACAGCTTGCGCCTGTTCGCCGCGGCCGTAGCCCTGGACCTCGCATACGTCATCTGCACCGGTACCGCCGTCCTGGCCGTGGCCCGAGGCAGTCACTCCATGAGCTTCCTCGCCGCCGTCGGCTCGGCGGCCAGCAGCACCAGCGCCCTGGTCGCCAGCTACGGCCTCTCCAAGCCGGTTCTCGCAGCCAGGCGTGCCGAACGCGCCGACCACACAGCCCTTCTGCGATTGTGGGAAGCCGTCACCGACAGCTCCGCCAAGCCGCCTCGCATGACCTGGTGGAACCGCCGCTACGCCCTCTCCGACCTGGTCGCCCAGAACCTCGACGGCACCTACCGGCTCCGCCCCTGGATGACCGCAGCCCCCGCTGATGCCGTGCGCTCCCTCGCCGAGAACCACCCGGCCGCCCAGAACCTCGACCTCGAGGCACTACAGGAGGCCGCAGTAATCCGCTACGCCCGCCACCTCCGCGATGCGCCCGAACTGGCTCGCCGGAAGGCAGCGGACGATGTTTCCGCCACGCCTCTCAAAATGACTCCAGCCAGCCGCGCCCGCGAACGACAGGTGCGCATCTCCGCACACCTATCCCACCCCCTCGTCGACGAGGCACTCGACCGCATCGCCTAGCACCAGCATTCGTATTCAGCTCCCCAAACCGCTGGAGCCGCGTGGCGCAGCACACGCATCTTTGTGGATTGCACCCGGGAAGGAACTGGGAAGCCATAGGGCTGTGTTCACTGTGAAGGGAGCATGACGCCCCGTGACGCTCGTACCGCCCCCCATACCCAGAGCGGCAGGATCGTTTCCGCTACTCGGTCACGCGATACAGCTCATGCGCGACAACCTCGGTTTCATCGCCTCACTGCGCGAGGACTACGGCCCCTTGGTCGAGATCACCCTGCAGCCAGGCACCCGCACCATCGTCGTCCAGGACCCCGACCTCATCCGCACCATGCTCGTCGACCTCGCCCCCACACTCGACAAAGGCCGCTTCTTCGAAAAGATGGGCCACATCCTCGGCGACAGCGTGGTCACCGCCGCCGGACAGGAACACGTACGCAAACGGCGCCAGTTGCAGCCAGCATTCGCCCGCTCCGAGATCGCCCGCTACGTCGACATCATGCGCAACGAAGTCACCGCCGCTACCGACACCTGGCAACCCGGCCAAAGTCTCGACGTCCGCGAGGCCATGGTCAAACTGTCGCTCGACATGCTCGCCAAGACCGTGTTCTCCGACAGCCTCGACGAGGAGACCTTCCGTCGGCTGCGCCACGACCTCTCCGTGGTGATGACCGGCGTCGGCGCACGCATCATGCTGCCCGACTGGGCCGAGCGAGTGCCGCTTCCCTTCAACCGACGCTTCAACGAATCACGGGACGCCGTACGGGCCACCATCCACCAGGCCGTCGACGACCTCCAAGCCACCGGACACGACACCGGCGACATGCTCTCACTGCTGCTGCGGGCCACTGACCCCGACACCGGCGAGCCGCTGACTACCGACCAGATCTGCAGTGAGATACTCACGCTGGCCGTAGCGGGTACGGAAACAACCGCCAGCGTCCTGTCCTGGATCCTGTACGAGCTTGCCCGGCACCCCGATATCGAAGCCCGGGTCCTGGACGAACTGCACGAGGTCCTCGGCGAGCGTCCCATCGACTTCGCCGACGTCACCCAACTCCCATATCTGCGGCGTGTGGTGACCGAAGCCACGAGATTGCATCACACCGGATGGCTTGTCACCCGCAGGACAACCACCGAGATCCGCCTGGGGGAGTGGACCCTTCCCGCCGGCACTGAGTTGGCCTACTGCCAACACGCGTTGCACCGAGACCCCACGCTCTTCCCCAATCCCCTGGCGTTCGATCCCGATCGCTGGCTGGACAGCGCCCAGCCGTCGCCCACCGGGGCGTTCCTTCCATTCGGCGCGGGCAAGCACAAGTGCATCGGCGACCACTTCGCGCTCACTGAGCTGATCACCGCGATCGCGACGATCGTCCGCAGAGTCCGGTTCGGCCTCTCCGCCGGCCTAACCGTTCGTCCCGTAGCCCGGGCCACCGTCCGGCCCAGAACCCTGGTCATGACCGTGCAGCCGCGAGAGGAATACACACGGCCAGAGGCCACCTGACCCCTCACACACGCAGGCAAGAACGGGCCCGGATCAACGGGAAGTGGTATCGCCGCAGTCGACAAGGGAAGACACACTCGATCCCAGGATCAGATCAGGAAGGACCGTCCCACATGTTCCCTCTCTCGGTTCCACCGAGCGTCGCCCGGCTCACAGCGCTCGGCCGGGCTTGCTCGCGACTCATGGACAAGCTGAAGCCATCGAGGTCCAGGTAAGACGCCCGAGTAGCAGTGGGGCCGCCGCCCCACTGCTGCTCAAGACAGGTCTAGTCAGCCCCATCCTTATTCGCGGCGATGAAGGCACTGAAGATCGCCCGCATCGCGTTCGGATCTCCGCGTAGGTCTTCCGTGCTGCGGGCCGCAACTTTCGTGACTCCGCGTGCGCGCGCCCCAGCGATCTGGTCAAGAACGTCCAGTTGCCGCACGATTGGGCGCAGGAACTGGGTCAGCGCCTCTTCTTCGGTGTAGGCGCTCCAGCCAGGTAGAACGCCGAAGAAGCGCTCGATGGCGGCGATCGTCTCCGTACCCGAAATCCGGCCCTCGTCGAAGATGTAGTACACCGTTGCCCTCGGGACGGTGACACCCTTGAGCCCTTTGGCGATCTCGCCTGGTGTGAAAGGCCGCAGATCCCGAGATCCCGGCCTACGACCTTTCGGCTGCTTCAGACGCGTGCTCCGGAGGAACCTCAAACGCTCAACGATCCGGGCTTGAGCGGCTTCCTTCGACTCGTTGCACTCTGGAGGAGCCCCCTCGAAGAGAGCCGTCACTCGCTCGGGCGGATAGATGCCGGTGGCATGAGTGACCTGCTCCGGGGCCACGAGGCGAGACAAGTGCTCGCGTGCCGCAGGCGGTAGAAGCTGCTCCAACCTCTGCAGCTCGCCGAGCAGCTCAGCAAGCTCGTTGCCCTCCGCTGCCGCCGCCGACTGTGCCGCAGCGGCATGCGCACCCTCTATCGCTGCCGGCTCATCAGCCGCACTGTTCACCTGAACTCTCCATTGCTGGCCAGACAGGACGGGGCTCAACGAGGCTACCCCGACGGGTGCCCCGTGCAACCGAGGCGCTGGCCGAGATCGTACGGGTCTCACCCCTCCCAGAGCCACAATCGATCACAATCATTGACACTTTCGCTTCAGGTCCATCAGGATCGGACCCCGACCGAAGATCGCACCATGCACCCAGGCTCGCCCTTGACGCGAAGCGCAAGATCACGTCACCACATGTTCTTCGCTGGGAGCGGAGAACATGTGCCCGCAGGAGCAAACAACAGGACGAGCGCCGGACGGAGAGACAAGATGCCAGGACCACATTCCCAAGATGCCCTGGCCTGTCTCTCGCCTCATGTCCCGTCCATGAGCCCGCCACCACTGAACGGGCTCCCGTCGAGGCCCGAAGGGACTGTTATTGCGGTGCCCGCCACGCGCACGCCATCCCCTCCTCTCAGCCCCTCGGTAGCCCACAGGAGGACCTGTTGATCACGCCGCAGTTGCACACCGAGGACTTCACGCAGGCCGACGTCGAAGAATTCCACCGCCTGATGACGACGCTGCTCGCAACCTGCCGCACCATCGCGAACGAACACGCCCCGGACGGGGCCTGGACACCGAACAACACCGACTTGTTCGACCAGTTCGGCGAGTCTATGCAGCTGATCGCAGCTGTCTCCCGGACGCTCAACAGCACCCGCGGCGGGATCCGCAGGATCGGCGACCGGGCCCGGCAGCGGGTACACGAACGAGGCGCCACTTAGACCACTGACCTACAGCTCCCTCAACGACCCTTCATCGCAAACCGACGCCTGCGGCGAAGCGAAAGTCACGCAAAGGCGGCACTTGGCTCGGACTGGCGACGGAGTCTCCCGTCGGGGTAGGTCTACTGGTTGCCGGGCTTTGATCGCTTGAGTCGCTGGCTGGCAGGGCAGCGACTCAACGGTCAGCGACTGAAGGTACCTACGGTCGCTACTGCGTATGGAAGGAACCGCAGGTCAGGTGGGTGGTTGCTAGCATGCAGCGACTGAAGCGACTCAGACTTGGCATATGTGAGCCCCGTAGGGTGTGTGCGTGTGCGTGATATATCGAAAGCTTCAGTCGCTTCAGTCGCTAAGTGGGTTCACAAGCACCCCTTGACCTGGGCTTTCTTCTCTGAACTGGTAACAGCGACTGAACGGCCCTGAGTCGCTGTGCTCGCTGTTAGGTCGCTGAGAGTCAGTCCTCCAGGCCGCACCGGAAGCACGGTGCTACGGATGTTCCGCATGTGCTACACGACCCCACCAGCTATGTTCGCTAGTCTATGTCCGTCGTTGAGTCGCTTCGGTCGCTGATTGGGGGTGTGCATGCCTGCTGAGCTGCGCTTTTCTCACAGCGACTCAGAACTCTCTATGCCCAACGCTGCAGTCGCTGCCCCGAGCCTCCTCACAGCACAGTGGTGCGCCCGCCGGGGCTGGCCCGTCCACCCCCTGGCCCCAGGACACAAAACCCCGCCAGGGAACTGCAGCAACTGCCGCACGAACACTCACGCCCCAAGCGACTGCCCCTGCCTGCCAGCCGGCCGCTGGTGCCACAGTTTCTACGCAGCAACCCTCAACCAGCACCGCATCCAACAGTGGTGGGGCAACAACCCCGCATTCGGCATCGGCGTTTCCTGCGGCCCAGCTCGCCTCATCGTCATCGATATCGATGCTCACGAGGCCGAGCCCCCCGCCCGCGACCGCATCCTGCCCGGCATCCCCGTCGGCGACCATGTCGACCTCACCGGCCTGGCCACCGGCTTCCACACCCTCGCAGTCCTAGCTGCCCTCCGCGGACAGAACAGCCCAGCCGAAGACACCAACACCCTGCGCGTGCGCACCCCCTCAGGCGGACTCCACGTCTGGTACCGAGCCACCAGCAACCGCCAATGGCTTTCCTCCGTCGGCTCAACCCCCGGACGCGCCCTCGCCTGGCAGGTCGACATCCGCGCCCACGGCAGCTACATCGTCGCCCCCGGCACCACCACCCACCACGGCACCTACACCCCCCTCGGCGACACTCGCGAGCCCGCTGCCCTGCCCCTATGGCTCGCCCAGGAACTTGACCGCACCGGACACCTTCCTGCACCCAGCATCCCCGCGCCCCGGCCTGTCCCACCACGCGCCCAACAAGCGGTTCTGGCTGCAGGCGGCGGCCGTCAGACAGCAGAGAACACCCTCGCCTCGATCCTCGCCCCCGTCGAAGCCTGCGGCCAGGTCTCCGAAGGCGCGGGCTTCTCCGACGCCCTCAACCGCGCAGCCTTCACCCTCGGCGGCCTCATCGCAGCCGGCCGCCTCCCCCAAGAAGCCGAACAAACCCTCAAAGACACCGCAGCCGCAGTCCGCCCGGGTCAGGACATGCGAATCCAACAGATTATCCGCAGCGGCCTCGCCGCCGGCATGCAACGACCCCTCCACTCCAGCGGGAGGCGCTCGTGACGTCGCCCCGCAACGAGACGCTCTTCGAGTTCGACCCCGAAGCCGTCGCCGCCCAGATCCGTCATCAGGCCGCCTCCGTGCCGGTCCCCGCCCAAGCCGCCACGGAGAGGCCACTGGGCGAAGCGACCGCCAACGGCCTGCTGCCCGACACCCTCACGGACCGTGGCAACGCCAAACTCTTCGTCAAGCTCTACGCCTCCGACTACCGACACATCTCCAGGATCGGCTGGTTCCGATGGGACACCACCCGCTGGCAGATGGACGAGGACGACACCGTCCTGTGGGCCGCCGGCGACCTTGCCGAGAACATCGCCACCCATGATCCCCGTGGCCGCTTCACCACCACCGCCCTGGAAAAGCACCGCCGCCGAGCTCTCTCGACCACCGGCATCAACGCCATGCTCGCCCAGGCCAAATCGGCGCCCGGTATGTCACTAAACCCCGACCACCTGGACGCCGACCCATACGCCCTGTGCACTCCCCGCGGAGTCGTCGACCTGCGAACCGGGTTGTTGTCGGCCCCCGACCCGACCAAAGATTTCCACTCCCGCTCCACCACCGTCGGTCCCCAGTACATGCCCACCCCGCGCTGGCTGCGCTTTTTGACCGATACCTTCGGCGACGACACCGAAGGCCAAGAAATGATCGACTACCTGCACCTACTGCTCGGATACTCGATCACTGGCGACGTCGGCGCCCAGATCCTCCCCTTCCTCTACGGCAAGGGAAAGAACGGCAAGAGCGTCCTCCTTGACGTCACGATGAAACTGCTCGGCGACTACGCTGACGCAGCCCCGCCTGGCTTCCTGATGGCCAAGCCGTTCGAAGGCCACCCCACCGATCTTGCCGAACTCCACGGCCGCCGCATCTACGTCTGCTCGGAAATCAAGCCCGGCGACAAGTTCGACGAGGCCCGGGTCAAACTGCTCACCGGCGGCGACCGCATCAAAGCACGCCGTATGCGCCAAGACCCCTTCAGCTTCGAGCCGACCCACAAGCTCTGGCTGCTGGGCAACACCCGTCCCGAAGTCGGCACCGGCGGCTTCGCGTTCTGGCGCCGCATGCGCCTGCTCCCGTTCGAACGGATCGTCCCCGACGAGCGCAAGATCGACAACCTGGCCGACATACTCGTCACGGAAGAAGGCCCCGGCATCCTCAGCTGGCTCATCGACGGCGCACGACGCTACCTGGCCGGCGCACGCGACCTCACCGGTCCCGAACGGGTACGCATCGCGACCACCGCCTACGCCGAGACCGAGGACCACACCGGCCGCTTCTACGAAGAGTGCTGCCGCCTCGGCCCCGACCTGCGCGCCGAGCAAACGGCGCTCTATTCCGCCTACAAGGCCTGGTGCAACAATGAAGGCGCACTGGTCATGTCCTCGCGCGCTTTCGCCTCCCGCACCCGGGAACTCGTCGGACTGGCCTCGCCCAAGGAGATGATCCTGTCCAATCAGCGCAAGCACTACCCGGGCATCGGATTGCTCACCGACGACGAGAGGGACACCGACTCATGAGTTCCCTGATCAGCGCGGACGAGATCAGCCACGAATCCGAGATCGTGTGGCTGGAGGACACCGACCAGCTCGACTACGTCCGCCAGAGCCTGGACCGGCTGTCCACCCGTAAAGGCAAGCCGGCCTACCACCGCGACGGCCGCATGGTCGGCTACGCCATCCTGGGCCCCGACGCCAAGCCCTCCCGGGCCTCCGGCACCTTCCGCCGCCGCGTCTTCTGGCTGCTGCCCCACGACCGCGACAGCAAGCCCGAGGGCCTGTACGCCAAGAGCGCACCCGCCGAAGCCGTCGACCCGCGCACCCTCGAGCCCCGCGTCAAGGGCTACAAGACCGAACGCTCCGAAGGTGGCCCACCCTCGGCTGCCATGCAGGAACTCGGCATACAACTGCCGCTGTAATCTGCGACCGCACCGACCGGTCCACGTCCCTGACCAGCCTCACCAGCATCTCTGTTCTCGAGGTTGAGGTGGCCCGTGCCGAGTGGGTTCGACACGGGCCAGGGGCGAGCCTACGCGGCAGCCCGGAACGCGTGAGATTGATCGGTAGGCAGGCACGTGCCGCGAGTGACAGCTGCAAGACTGAACGCGTAGCCCGTGACGACGAGCAGCTCGTCGTGACACTGGTGACAGAGCACTGACGAAACACCCCACAACGTATCGGTAGGTACCCCGGGTCTCACCATGCGTGGACGGCAACGACCCGCCGTATCCATTTCTATTGTCCTGTCTCCGGCCACGTTGGAATCATCGCGTTCTCGGGGCGCATGGCGCAGACGCGCGGATCCGGCGGAGTAGAGGCCACGCACAGTACACGCCGGGCAGGGGCGGTGCGCAATGTGCAGGATCAGGTGCATTCCCGCCCGCCTCCTCACCCCGGCAGCACCGCACAGCTGGGAATTATCTCAACGCGTCGTTGCAGACCACATGGCCGAGACGCCGAGCGAGGGATCCGCTCCACATCGACGCCCGTCCTGTTCGGCTTGGATGGAGTGCCAGAATCTCGGCGCGGTGCGGGGAAGGAGCGGTGAGCCGAAGACAAGGGCACAGCCGTGGTCTCATCAGATCCAGCCCCGCTCACGGGCGATGTGGATGGCTCCATAGCGATTTTCGGCGCCCAGTTTGTTGGCGGCGGACGAGAGATAGTTGCGCACAGTGCCGGCGGACAGTGCGGCGCGCTCGGCGACTTCATTGATGGGGGCACCGTCGGAAGCAAGCGTCAAGATGTCGGCCTCGCGGGGGGACAGAGGGCAGTTTCCGACGCTGATCGCATCGGCGGCCAGGAGAGGATCGATGTAGCGGCTCCCCGCGTGGACGGTACGCACGATCTGGGCGAGGTCCTGGGCGGAGACGGTCTTGGGCACGAAGCCCCGCACTCCCGCTTCCAGCGCCCTCTTGAGGTGACCGGGCAGACCGTGGCTGGTAACGATGAGGGGGTTGCAATCCGGCACGGCCTCGCGTAGCCATGCGGCGACGGCGATACCGTCCTTCTGTGGCATCTGCAGGTCGAGTACGGCGATGTCGGGCCGGTGCTTGCGGGCTTTGGCGACCGCTTCGGAGCCGGTGGAGGCCTCGGCGACCACGTGCAGGTCTTCTTCGAGGTCCAACAGCATGGCGAGTGCGCCGCGGGTGAGGTGCTCGTCATCAGCGAGCAGGATACGGATCACGATGACGCTTTCTGCTCGATGGGACTGGGAAGGCGGATCATGAGCCGGTACGTGTTGTCAGGCCTTGGACCGTGCTCGAGGGTTCCGTCAAGCGGTGCCAAGCGCTGGGCGAGGCCGCTTAGTCCAGTACCGGCCTGTGAACCGGGGGAGTGAGCCCGATCGTTGATGATGAGGAGTTCCGTACCGTCGTTGCCCGCGATTCGGATCGTGCAGTTCCGCGCGTCCGAGTGGCGGAGAATGTTGGTGACTCCCTCACGGATGGCCCATCCGAGCACGGATTGGGCCTCGTGGGACAGCCCGGATGGCAGATCGTTCTCGACGGTGCTGGCGATTCCCGCAGCCTGGAGGACGGAGCGGGCCCCTGCCAGCTCGCTGGTGAGGTTTGTGGTCCGGTAGCCGCGTACGACGTCACGGATCTCGTTCTGCGACTCCCGGGCCAGACGCTGGACTTCCGCCATCTCGGCGCCGGCCCGGGGATCGTTGGCCTCGTTGAGGCGCGTGGCGAGTTCGCTCTTGAGTGCGATGACGGCGAGGTTGCGGCCCATGACGTCGTGAAGATCGCGTGCGAATCTTAGCCGTTCCTCGGCGACCGCGAGTTGTGCCTGGGCTTCGCGGGCCGCGTCGAGCTGCCACATGACGGACAGGTACCAGACGGAGGAGCGCAGGGCCAGGCCGATCAGCAGCCACATCGCGGCGACGGCCGCAGCGGTCAGCAAGGCGTTGTGGAGGGAGGAGCCGACTATCACCACGGCCACGTGGGCGTAGGCGCACACGGCCGCGCCGGACGCCGAGAAGGTACGCACGGTGGTGGTGTTGAGGACTGCGGCCAGCGGCGAGGCGGCCAGCATGCAGTAGGAGCCCACGGCGTCGGCCTCGGCGTGCCAGCCGAGGCGGTACAGCACGGGTATGACGGCGAGTTGGAGGCAGGAGAGCACGACGACTGCCGCGCTCAGACCGCGACGGGTGCCGCGGTGGCCGATCCAGTGCGCCAGGACGACGGTGGCGGAGACTGCCTGCGCGACGAACGTGGCCACCACGGCCCATAACAGCGCCGCGGAGACCGGTTCTTTCCTGAGGCTTTCGGTAACGGGTTCGGCGAAGGACAGGAGAAAAAACCAAGGAATCGCACACAGAGCCCACCGGGTGGAGCGTGTGACGCGCTGTATCGAGGTGCGGTGTTGCCGAGCAGCAGTGACTCTGAATGGTTCGGTTTTCTGTCCCATACGTCCGTTCTCCTGGTGTCGCGTCTGGGCATGAACCGGCCGGTCGGTGGAGCCGATGGTTCAGCTGCGTGGTTCCCAGCGGAACCACCTTTTGACCGCCAGGACCGACAGCGCGCTCCAAGTTGACGCGATCATGAGGTTCAACACTGCCTCGCCTCGGGTGCTCTCGCCGTTCCAGCCTGTCTGGATCAGTTCGATGGCGGGGGTGAGGGGCAGCCAGGTGCAGACGGCCTGCACCGGGTGCGGTAGCGCTTCGAGGGGGAAGAGCATCCCGGAGCCCATCAAAAAGATGATCATGCCTGGGATGATCGCGACTTGTGCGCTCTCGGCGGTCCTCGCCATCGCCGAGGTGGCCGCGGCCATCACCGTCATCACGACGATACCGAGCAGGACGCCGAGGACCGCCAGGTGCGGATCCTGCGGCGGGGGAACGTCTGCGACGAAGGAGATCCCCAGCGCCAAGAGAAGGCATTGGAGGAGTCCCGTGAGTGCCATGGGAACAGCGGCGCCCAGGAGGATCACCGCATCGCTGACCTCACCGGTACGCAGCCGCTTGAGCAGGAGCTCGTCGCGGCGTGTCGCATAAACTGGGGTGAGTGTGTTGTAGACGGCCATGACCAGGACGATGCCCAGGGACATGGAGATCAGGACCGCTCCTGCCTCTTTGCCCGCGTCCGCCTGGCCCGTCATCGTCATCATGGGCTTCAGGGCGACGGTAAGCAGTACGGGCACGAACAGCACGGTGAAGAGATTTGTCTTGTTGCGGGCCAGCAGCGTGAGTTCGGCACGGCCGAGAGCGGTCAGATGGGTGAGAGCCGTGTTCATGACCGGTTGGCCTCCGTCTCCATGGATCCGTGCCTGGCGATGTGCATGAAGGCCTCCTCAAGCGAGGCGGACCGGGCGTTCAGTTCGGCGAGTTCGATGCCCTTGTGGCGGGCCCAGAGCAGCGCTTCGGTCGTGGTGTGCTGCAGTTCTGTGGTGGATAGTTGGACGGCGTTGCCCTTCCCGCTGGTAACCGTGGCGCGGAGGTCTTGCGGTGAGGGAAGGTCTGCAGAGCTGAAACCGGGCGGCAGCCGGAAGGTCAGCATCGAAGGATGGGCGGCGACTATGCCGGCCACGGTTCCCGAGGCCGCGATCAGGCCCTCGTTCATGATGGCCAGGCTGTCGGCGAGGAGTTCGGCCTCTTCCAGGTAGTGCGTGGTGAGGACGACCGTCGTGCCGCTATCCCGCAGCTCGCGGATGATCTCCCAGGTTTCCCGGCGTCCCTGGGGGTCCATCCCGGTGGTCGGCTCGTCGAGGAAGAGCACCTCCGGGTTGCCCAGGGTGGCCAAGGCCAGATCCAGTCGGCGCTTCTCGCCCCCCGAGAGGTTCTTGACGCGTACGTTCGCCCGGTCGTCCAGGCCCACGATCGTGAGTGCCTCGGTGATCGGCCGCGGTTGAGTGGTGCAGCCGCTCCACATGCGCAGGGTTTCGGTCACCGTGAGATCAGAGGCGAACCCGCCTTGCTGCAGCATGACTCCGGTGCGCGGCCTCACCCTCTTGCGCTCGTGGTAGGGGTCGTGCCCCAAGAGACGGATGGAGCCTGCAGTAGGGCTGGCCAGGCCTTCGAGTAACTCAACGGTGGAGGTCTTGCCGGCGCCGTTGGTGCCAAGGAGCGCGAAGAGCTCGCCCTGGGCAACGCTGAAGGAGACTCCGCGAACCGCGTCGAAGCCACCAGGGCCCTTGTCGCCGTACCGCCTTCGAAGGTCTGTGACCTCAATCACATCACGGGTGGGATTCATGGCTCCATCATGCAGACCATTATGGCCGTCGGCCGATTAGATCCCTCATGACTTTGCCTGACAAATGTCACGGCTTCGAGTGACAAATGTAATGGCCCTGGAATTATGAATTCCACTTTTCGGTGTGATCTGCGTCATACCGCACTCCTTTAGGTGATGCTTGCATTTCTCCTCAGCAGCCGCCGGGCGCCCGGCGGCTGCTCCCGCGAAAACCATAGGTACCCGTCAAGGGAGGCCAAGATGCTCGGCGAAGAATTCGTAAGGCAGCTTGAGGGCCTCGGGGAACTCTCCGAGGAAAACGCCGGCAGCATCGAGCAGGGCATGTCCCCGGTGCTGGCCACTCCCGCACTCGCCTTCACCGCGGGCGCTGCCCTCGTCACCGGCGCGTACGCCGTCGGCAAGACCGCTGGCTGACCGAAACAGTCGAAGTAAAACAACAGCGGAAAAAAGGAGAAGTTGATGTACGACATCGTTGAGTACCTCAACGAGGACGCGGAAATGGCGGCCATCGAGGTCGAGGACGTCGAGGGGACCGTCTTTCGCAGCCAGGAACCGGTTCTGGCCACTCCCTTTGCCCTAGTGCCCGCGGCCGCTATCGGCGGATTCGCCGTCGGCCGGGCCGTCGGCTGATCAGGAAAGCCGCACGCCAGGAGTTCCGTCCGGCGGCTGACCGAAACAGTCGAAGTAAAACAAGAGCGGAAAAAAGGAGAAGTTGATGTACGACATCGTTGAGTACCTCAACGAGGACGCGGAAATGGTGGCCATCGAGGTCGAGGACGTCGAGGGGACCGTCTTTCGCAGCCAGGAACCGGTTCTGGCCACTCCCTTTGCCGTAGCGGCCGCGACCTTCGCCGGCGGATTCGCCGTCGGCCGGGCCGTCGGCTGATCAGGAAAGCCGCACGCCAGGAGTTCCGTCCGGCGTCACAACAAGGAAAGAAGGCATGGTGGAAGAGATCACCGCGTACCTGAACGACGACGCACGGCTCGACGAGGTCGCAAGCGAGCAGACCAAGGGCACCGTGCTGGTGGACCACGGCGGTCCCGTGCTGGTGACCCCGTGCGCCGCGATCGGGGTCGCCGTCGCCACTTATGCCCTCGGCAAGGCCATCGGCTGATCTGGCGCAACATCGGCCCGTCCATGGCGCGCCACCATGCGCTCTCGGGTCATCCACACCGTCCTGGTGGAACGGGGTGGCCCCGCGCTGTCGGCCCCCGGCCCTTCGCCGGGTTCGTCGTGGAAGCCGTCTGCGGCCGACTCAGCCCGACGCATTCGACATGCTGAAAGGAGACGCAATGACTGAACTCACCATGCAGGTGAACGAGTCCGCCCGCCTGGCGGAGACGGAAATCTCCGCCTCCGAAGGCCAGGTCTTCCCGGGCGCCGCTCCGGTGCTCGCGACGCCCTCCGCCTTCCTCGGCGGCGTGGCGGTGTCCTGCGCCGTGGTCGGCGCCTTCGAGGCCGGCCGGGGCTGACCCGGACGGGTGCCTGGCGCGCCCGAGCCCGACGCACAGAGCTCTGCCGGGCCAGAGAGCAGGTCTGGCCCGGCAGAGCCGCGTTACCCAGTTGTCCCCTTGAAGAAGAGTTCACAGATTGGGTTTGGGAGGCCCTCGTGAAGCTGCCGAAGAGAATCTTATCCGCGTTGACCGGCCCGATCCCTGTGACCAGGTCGCGTGCGATCGGTGTCTCAGAGCGCCTGTCCGCTGTCACCACGCTGACGGCCTCGTTAGAGTATCTGGCCCAGCGTAGGCAGACGCAGCCGGGCGGACTCAACCACTGGCCGACGGCTCGGGGTTCGCAGGCGCGGTCGACCCCCGTCACCCGCAAGCTTCTCGACATCGTCAGCGGAGAGAAGACCACCGTGGCGCTGCACACGGCCCGTGCCGTGGTCAGCGTCGGCATGCTGCTGCCCGGCAGCAGCCGCTGGCGCGGGGCGGGCAACCTCTTCCTCGGTGCTACCACCGCCGCGCTCTACCCGCGGCACCGCTATGGGACCGACGGCTCTGACCAGGTGTCGGTTCTGGTGCAGACGGCCACCGGCATGGCTCGCCTCTCCACCCGCCCGCAGACCCAGGATGCCCTCCTGTGGTATGTGGCACTGCAGGCCAACGCCTCGTACCTCGTATCCGGCTGGGTGAAACTGCTGGGCACGGCATGGAAGGACGCCACCGCACTGGGCGGTGTCATGCGGACCAGAACCTACGGCCACCGGCCCACCTACGAACTCACACAGAGATATCCGCGGGCGGCGAAATACCTGACCCACGGCGTGCTCGCGCTCGAGTGCCTCTTTCCCGTCGCCTATCTCGCCGGCGGCAGGCTCGCCCGGCCGGTGATTGCCAGTGCCGGAACGTTCCACCTGGCGAATGGTCTGGTCATGGGCCTGGGCCGGTTCGTCACCGCGTTCACCTCCATGCACCCCATGGTCGCCTACACCTCGACCCCGAAGGCGCACCCGTCGGTGGCCGACCGCGACGACCGCCTCCTTCAGGCGGGTGCCGTGCTGCTGACGGTAGCCGCCTCGGTGGCCGGTCTGGTCGCGGTCCAGCGGCGCATGCGCACGCTCGAAGGATGGCCGCACTCGCGCCGACTGACCACACGCCACGGCAATGAGCTCCAGTACGAGATGAGCGAGGGGGACGACGAGTCCCTGCCGGTCCTCGTCTTCGCCGCCGGGCTCGCCTCCACGTCCGAGCACTTCGGGTGGATCACGGAGAAGGTCGCCCTGGACAGTGGCTACGGCCTGCTCACCTACGCCCGCGCCGGATACGCCGGAAGCAGGCGCCGCAGCACGTCCCTCTACCACCTGGGCGAATCGGTCGACGATCTGGCCGACCTGGTCCGCGGGGCGGTCCCGGAAGGGCGCAAGGTCGTGCTGGTCGGACACTCGCTCGGCGGCGAACTGGCCCGCCGTGCCTCCGAACACCTGGGTGACAGGCTGCACAGCATCATCTATCTGGACTCCTCCCACCCCGGCGAGCTGAACCGGTCGAACCAACAGAGCGAAGCGGCCGAACGCCTCGCGAGCGGAATGAACACCCTGGTGCGGTCGCTCAAAGCCGGGCTCGGCATCCTCATGGCACGGCCCGACTGGCTGGAGGCTCTGCCCGCCAACTGCCGTGACCGGGTGTTCGCACAGTACACCGACTCCCGCCTGTGGGAGGCCGGCCGTCGCGAGTGGGCCGCCGTCGAGAAGGAGTTCCGGGCCTTCGATGGGAAACTGCCGGCGATCGACTCCCACGCGCTGGTGGTCTCCGCACAGCAGACCGTCGACCGTGACCCGGAGCAGTTGCTGATGCACAACGAGATCGCCGAGGCGCACCGAGGCCGGGGAAACCGAGTGGAGAGCGTCGTGCTGGAGGAGGCCGATCACGACTCGCTGCTGACCAGTGCCCGTTTCGGCACCGAGGCCGGCCGCCGCATCATCGCCTTCCTCGACGGGGCCGAGGCGGACGCCACAGTGCAGGTGCGTGTCGCGGAGGAGGCAGGGCAGTGAAGCAGTTGGTAAAAAACGTCTTCAGCGGTCCCGGGGCGGCAGCGCGGATCTCCGGTGCGGCGATGCTGGTCGGCACTCTCGCCGCGCAACACCCGAATCCGACCTTCAACCGGCTTCAGCTCAAGGACACGTTCTCGTTACTGCCAAACTGGCGGTTCTTCGCGCCCGAACCGGCGACGCACGACTATCACTTCTTCTACCGCACACTGAACACCGCGGGCGAGGCGTCGCCGTGGCAGGCGGTCGACGTGATAGAGGGGCGGCGGTTCCGGCAGATCGCCTGGTTCCCTAGCAGGCGCGCCGAGAAGGCCGTGTTCGACATCTGCAGCGAGATGCTGCAGCTGCTCGACAAGGGCTTCTCCACGGTCGTCCGCACACCGGGCTATCGGGTCATCGTCGGTCATTTGCGGGCACGGATAGCCGATGAGACGGCGGGCGATGTCAAGGGTTTCCAGTTCGCCCTGGCCCGCGCCACCGGCTACGACACCTCCACGACTCCGGAGATGATTTTCGTCTCCCCCTACACGCCGATGAACCCGGCAGCCGCCTCCTCCCGCCCTCGTGTCCGGCAGCACAGGCGCACGCACTCTGCCCCCGTCTCCTCACGTCCCTAGGAAAACGCCATGAGTAATGCGGCCGTGTACATCGTGATTGGCATCGGCGCCTGCATCGCGGCAGTCATCGCCTACCGGAGTCTGAAGAAGTAACGATCCGTCGACCCAGCGGCGAGGAGGAGGACGCAGCATGACGCGCATCGATGACATTGGTTACGGCCGTCAGTTCGACGGATGGTACGACCGGCTCTTCCCCAAGGACGGCCTGGCTGACCAGACGGCGAAGCAACTGGCGTCCCTGCACCCGGACCACGCCCTCGGCACCCTGGAACTGGGCGTGGGAACCGGCCGGATCGCCATACCGGTCTCCCGGCAAACCGGCCGGGTTGTAGGGGTGGACTCCTCCCCGGAGATGCTGTCGGAGCTGGAGAAGGACGTGGCGGCCACGGGCGCCGACGTCGAAGGGGTGCGCGGTGACATCCGCACCTACACCGACGACCGTCAGTACGGGCTGGTCTACTGCGTGTGCGGCACCCTGTCCATGCTGCTTAACCCCGCCGACCAGCAGCGAGCGGTCAGCCGTGCGGCAGAACGGCTCGCACCCGGCGGCGTCCTCGTCGTAGAGACGCACAACAAGTCCGGCGTGCTCGCCTTCCATGGAGGACAGCGGCGGATGACCTACTTCGTCCCCTATCCAGAGCCGGGCACAGGTCTGCAAACTCACTCGACGCTGGATCCCGAGCAGGACCTGTGGCAGTGCTCGCACATCTGGTTCGAGGCGGACGGCACCTCGAGAATCGGCACCGAGCTGAGCCGCCTCACCACGCCCGAGGAGGTGGATGCCTACGCCGCTGCCGCCGGCCTGACGCCGCGGGCCCGAAACGCCGCCTGGGACGCGTCCCCGTACACACCGCAGGGGCCGATGTTCGTCAGCGTCTACACCAAGGACGCCTGACACCTGCAACCGACCAGGCACAACCGCACCAGGACGAGGAAGGGGTCAGTGGTGGCAGCACGTGGCCTGATCGCCGCGATCGCGGCCGGCAGGGGCAGGCAGTGAACACATCCGCGATCGTCCGCCGCCAGCAGACGCTGCTCGGCACCGGCATCATGCTCGGTCTGGCAGGTACAGCCGCCACCCTGCTCCAGCCTCTTCTCATCGGAAACCTGATCGAGGCCGTGGCGGCGGGCGCCTCGAAGACGGGTCCGATCGCCCTCGTCGCGGCGCTGTTTCTCGTCGACGCGCTGCTTGCCGCTGCCCACTTCTACCTGATCGGACGTGCCGGGGAAAACATCGTCCTCGACATGCGCTCCACCCTGACCGGCCGCTTGTTGAACGCGCGGATCCGGGACTTCAACAGACTCGAACATGGTGACGTGCTGACCCGCACCGTCTCCGACACCTCCCTCGCCCGGGTCGCGCTGTCCTCCTCCGTCTCCCAGATGGTCACCTCGGCGTTCACCGTGGTCGGCTGCGTCGGCGTCATGGCGTGGATCGACTGGAGAATGCTGCTGGTCACCGCTGCCTGCCTGGGCACCGCCTCGGCGGCCGCCCTCGGTCTGGCTCGCGCCGTCCGCAGGGCAGCGGTGGCGAACCGTCAGGACACCGGGGAGTACGGGTCCGCTCTCCTGCGCATCCTGGGCGCACTGACCACGGTGAAGGCCTCGCGTGCCGAACGGCGCGAGGCCGACCGCATCGGGAAGCTCGCCGCCGCCGCGCGGACCAGCGGGCTCCGGGTGACCCGGCTGTCCGCAATGTTCATGCCCGCCATGAACGTGGGGACGCAGGTCTCCCTCGCTGTGGTGATCACCTGGGGCATGGCACGCACCGCCACGGGTGCGTTGCCCATCGAGGATCTCACCGCGTTCGTCATGTACCTGTTCTACCTGGTCGCCCCGCTCGTGACCCTGTTCATGTCGCTCGGTGAACTCCAGCAGGGCCGCGCCGCCATCGACCGGGTCAAGGACCTGGCCCGTATCGATGTGGAAACCACCACGGCGGCCGCCGCCGGCGCGCCCGTGCCAGCCGCCCCGGCCATCGAGTTCGACAACGTCAGCTTCTCCTACACCGACACCGGCCCTGCCGCCCTGCGCGGAGTGTCGTTCGCGCTGCCGCCCACCGGGATCACCGCCGTCGTCGGCCCGTCCGGCGCCGGCAAGACCACCCTGTTCCAGCTCATCGAGCGCTTCTACGCACCCGACCGCGGCACGATCCGCCTCGCCGGAGTGGACACGGCCGCAATGCCGCTGCGCGAACTGCGCGGTCGCATCGGACTGGTCGAACAGGACGTACCGCTGATGCGCGGCACCGTCCGGGAGAACCTCCTCTATGCCCGCCCCGACGCCACCGCCTCCCAAATCGAGGCGGCGGTAGCGGCGGCCCACCTCACCGAGGTCGTCGACGCCCTGCCGGACGGCCTCGATACCCAACTGGGTGAAGGGGGCCTCGGCCTCTCGGGAGGACAGCGGCAGCGGCTCGCCATCGCCCGTGCCCTGCTCACCCGCCCCGACGTGCTACTCCTGGACGAGGCCACCTCCAATCTCGACTCCGACTCCGAGACGACACTGCGCAAGGCCCTCACCGCCATCGGCGCCCACTGCCAGGTCCTCACCATCGCCCACCGCGTCTCCAGCACCATCGACGCCGACCGCATCCTGCTGATTGAGGGCGGACGGTTGCGCGCGAGCGGCACCCACGCCGAGCTCATGGACCACGACAGCACCTACCGGCGCCTGACCGGACAACAGCTGACGCACGCGAGGGGAGGCGCGTCATGACGGACGCTGCGATAGTCGGAACCGGGCCCAACGGATTGGCCGCCGCGGTCACCCTCGCTCGGGCCGGACTCAAAGTATCGCTGCACGAGAAGGCCGACACGGTCGGGGGCGGGCTGCGCACCACGGCGCTGTTCGACAGCGACGTACGGCACGACATCTGCTCCGCCGTCCACCCGATGGCCGCAGCCTCCGCGTTCTTCCGCCGGTTCGACTTGCCCGCCCGGGGCGTACGGCTGCTGCAGCCCGACCTGCCATACGCTCACCCCCTGCCCGACGGCCGGGCGGCAGCCGCCTGGCGGGACCTGACCCGCACCGCCGAGCACCTGGGCGCGGACGGACCGCGCTGGGAGCGCCTCATGCGGCCCCTGGTATCCCGCTCCACCGCAGTCGTCGACCTGATCCTCGCCACCCAGCGCACCCTGCCGGGCGATCCTGTCACCCCACTGGTGCTGGCGCCCCGGATGCTGGCGCACGCCACGAACCGCACCCCGTTCACCACCGACGAGGCCGCCGCGCTGCTGACCGGCGTCGCCGCGCACGCCGTCGGTAAACTCCCCTCCCTAGCCTCGGCGGCCGTGGCCATGCTGCTCGCGCACACCGCCCACAGCAGCGGCTGGCCGCTGCCACAGGGCGGCAGCGCCCGGATCGCTCATGCGATGGTCGCCGACATCGCCGCGCACGGCGGCACGGTGCACACCGGGCACCACGTCCGCGACCTGGCGGAGCTGGGTGACGTCCCGCTAATCCTGCTGGACGTGGGCCCCAAGGAGTTCCTCGCGATCGCCGGGCAGCGGCTGCCCGCCGGCTACCGACGCTCTCTCGGCCGCTACCGGTACGGCCCCGGAGCGGCCAAGGCCGACTTCCTCGTCGACGGGCCCGTCCCCTGGGCCAACCCGCTCGTCGGCCGGGCTGGCACCGTGCACCTCGGCGGCACCCGCGCCGACATCCTCCGGCAGGAGACCGCCACCGCCGCGGGGGAGCGTGTCCCTGATCCCTTCCTGCTGGTCGTTGACCCGGCCGTGACAGACCCGTCCCGGGCCGTGGGCGGCAAACGGCCCGTGTGGGCCTACGCCCACGTCCCCAACGGCGACACCCGCGACCCGGTCGAACTGATCCGCAAACGCATCGAGCGGTACGCGCCCGGGTTCACCGACACGATCGTCGCCTCCCGGGGCCGCTCAGCCGCCGAGTTCGAGGCCTACAACCCGAACTACGTCGGAGGTGACATCGCCGCCGGCGCCCTGACCCTGCGCCAGTCCCTGGCCCGGCCGACGCCACGCTGGAACCCCTACACCACACCGCTGCCCGGCGTGTACCTGTGCTCGGCAGCTACCCCGCCCGGGCCGTCCGTGCACGGCATGTGTGGTCACCTCGCGGCCCTGTCCGCCCTCAGTCGGCATCACAACATCCGCACAGCGCCGGATCTGTCGCCGGGGGAGAGGGTGCCAGCGTGGGAGGAGCCCGACCGCCCCTGACCGGGACCGCAAGTAGGGCGGTCGATACGAGGCCGAGACTCGGAACGCCCCGGCCGGTGCACGGGGCGGACGTCGCGGTGATCGTGACGAACGGCGGGGTGAGCGGGCCGGGCGTCACCTTCGCCAGGCAGCAGCGGCTGCATGTGGTGGACCGCCAGACGCTGGCGACGTGGGCTTCGGGCTCGCGGCCGTTGTGGGAGCTACTTCGGGCCGTTCCACCTTCCCAGACGGCCCATGTCTCTGAGCTGAGTGGCGGAGCTCGGTAGGCGGAGGCCCCACGGTTGAGGCGAACCGACCGCGCCCGCGGCATCGACCCCCGCCCGGTCGTCCGCCGCGCGCTGCCCGCTTCAGCCACCGTCCGCGCCGCTTTCCGGCGAGCCTGTGGACCGCTCCGTGGTGCCGCCAGCCCGGCCGCCTCGGAGACGGACTAGGTATAAAACTGGCGGACGTTGTTGACACCTGGGTCGCTAGCTCCGTAGGGCAGTGCGCTTCAGCGTCCGACGCCAGTGGCGACGGACTCGATGACTCCGTGCCAGGCCCTGCTGTAACCCTCACGGAGATGCCCGCCGGCGAGATCGAGGATCTTCGAGGCGGCCTCGATGAGGCGGTCCGGGGCCCTGGTGTCGCACAGGTGCAGGTGCCCGCCGAGCAGGGCAGCTCCAAGTTCGGGGTCTGCTTCCAGCAGGCGCCGCGGCAGCCACTTACCGCTACCCGTCCACGCCCGGTGGTGGTCGCACAGAAGGTCGGCGGCAGCGTTGAGGACGAATCCGGCCACGACAAGGCGCTCGATGGGGTCGGTCGCGTCGCCCAGGTCGTCCAGGGCGTCGGTCAACCCGTAGCGCTTGGTCTCCACCGTTTCTCGGTCGAGCGCGGGCGGGCCCTTGCGAAGGTCGGCGTCTGCAAGGGACCGGGCGCGTTCGACCTCCCCTTCCACGTCGATCAGGGTGAGGCCGGTGGCGTACATGCTCTGCAGGACTGCACGGCGCGTGGCGACATCCACGGCGAAGAGGTCGCTCAGGCCGGCGCGGGTGTGTATGAAGAGCTCCACGACACGTCCCTCGAAACGCAGGGTCTCCCGGCGTGTTTCGCCACCGCTGCCGATGAGGATTGCGATGTCGAGGTCGCTGCTGGCGGTCGCCTGCCCGGCGGCGACGGAGCCCGCCAGTACCGCGCCTCGAGCGTCCGGAAAACGGTCGTGCACGATGCGTCGTGCTTGGTCGATCGAATCGTGAGCCATGCACGTCACAGTTCCATAGATCACGGTCAGCAGCGACGAGTATTTCTACATTTATCTAATTGGATGTCACTCCATGTCCGGGATCTTAGGGCGTGAAGAACCATCGCGGTAAACGGATGCGCCGAGCGCCGGGATCCGCTCGACGCCGTCGATTTCGAGTTCGGCGGGGTCGCGGTGGCTGAGGAGGCTCCTGAGAGCCTCCTCCAGGGTCACTTGAGCGATGCTGGCACCCAGGCAGAAGTGCCGGCCATAGCCGAAGGCCATGGAGGTGGCATGGGGCGGGAGAGCGCCTGACTCGGCTGCATGACCATCGGTTTCCGCGTCGACTGCGGCGGCCCAAGCCACTACACCGACGACGCGTTCCCCGGGACCGACGTGGTGGCCGTGAAAAGTGATCGGGCACTGGGACCGACGGGGTGCGAAGTGGAATCCGGTGTCGCGGCTGAGGCACCGGTTGACGAGGCCGGCGAAGTCTCCGGCGGCCATCAGCCCCCGTGCTTCCGGCGCGTGCTTGATGCATTTCAGCGCACCGATGAGCGCGTTCGATGTCGGGTCCAGGGCGCCGGTGACGATCTGCATGTACACGGCCGCCAACTCGCGCGATGTCAGCTCAACTCCCGCCGCGTTCAACTCGTTCAGCAGCCAGTCGTCCTGGGTACGGCCACGCGCGCTCAGCCATGCCTCAAGGTCCATGATGCGGGTAAGGGCGGCTCGGGCAAGTGCCACGTCTTGGCCGTCGTGAGCAAGGTACGTGATCGTCGGGGCCGTCATCGCCCGCAGCTGGTTCACCTCCTCTACGGGCAGCCGCAGCAGCAGGGAAAGCGTGACCTGGCTGACGGGCTGCGCGAATGTGGAAACAAGCTTTCGGCTATCGGCCCGATGGACGATCTCCGCGAAGGCTTCGCGGAGGGTCGGCCGCAGGCGCTCGGCTTGCGCCCGGGAGAAGTGCTTGCGTAGCGCCTGGCTGGCAGCACGCTGGATGGGGGCGTCGGAGAAGACGGGCCAGCACCCCAGGAATGCTTCCAGTTCCAAAACGGCCTGCGCCCCCGGGGCGTCGTCCAACGCGGGCTCCAGAGGGGAGGCGCCCCGCGCGACGAACCGCCGGTCCGTCAGCATCTCGCGTATGCGTGCCGGGTCCGTGACGTACCAGGAACGCGTCGGCTCGTGCCACACCGTCCCGTCGCCTTGTGACCACAGGAGGGCGTACGCCTGGTAGGGATCGCTGACAAGCAACTGGTCGACGTTCCCCTGGACAGGGCAGCCCCCGCCGCTTTGCGGTGCCTCTTTGGCGACATCTTGGATCGGATGGGATGGTGCGGTCATGAGTAGGTGAACCTTTCTCGGTGTCCTCGCCGGGCGGGTGAGCTCGGTGAGGCGTCCGGGACGGCGCCGAAGCGCAACGACACGTGTCCGTTCGTCTCCGCCGTCAGCACCGCTGTCCTGCCGAGGGGGATCGACATGATGGGGTCGACATGGCCGAAGGGCAGGTCGGCCACCACGGTCATGTCCGTCCCGTGTGTCACCTCACTCAGTCGCTTGAGTACCGTGTCCGGGTCGATGCCGATGCCTCGTGGTATCCGCCCAAGGGCGAGTCCCGAGAGCATTCCGAACTCCTCCTGTTGGCTGAGCTGGTGAACAAGCCTCAAGGCCTGCCACTCCAGGGCGCTGTCGGAGATCTCGACGAGGAGGATGCGTCCGCTAAGGCGGGGCCAGTGTGGCGTCCCCGCGTGGGACATGAGCGTCTCTAGGTTGAGCCCCAACACCTCACCATGAGCTGAACCCTCCTTGATGACGAGGGGGCCGGGGCTCGGGACCGCCCTCCTCGGTACGGTGTCGTCTGTCTCCCACGGGCGTCTCTCATCCACTCGTATCTCTGGCCACGACACCTCGTAGGCTCCACCGCGGGTGGCCTGAAGGAGCGAATCCAGGGAGTACGGGAGGACACCCCTTGGCTCTCCGAACTGCGGCAGAAGCGCCGGCCCGTAGACGCTGGCCAGACGCGCTCGCTCACTGAGGAGGAGGTGGAGGGAGCTGGTGTCGCTATAGCCGATGAACCATTTCGGGTTCGCGCGTACCAGATCCAGATCTACGGAGTCGAGGACCTGGTGTGAGGCCCAGCCTCCGATGACTGACATGATCGCCGATACGTCGGGGTCGGCGAACCCTCGGTGGAGGTCGGTGAGCCGGGTGGCGATGGTCTCCGCGCCGGGGCTCCGGTGGTCGGCGACATGGGAGCCCAGGCGGACCCGAAACCCCCTTCTCTCCAGTTCCCGAACGCCCCGCGTCAGCCGGCGGCTGAACCGCGAGGCGGTGTTGGAGGACAGAGATATCACCAAGATCCCATCGCCCGACTTCAGCGGTGGCGGAAAGGTGATTTCTGGCATGTCACATGTCTCGCTCCGCCTGCGGAGCAGCGGTGGGGCTGCTCGTCTCGCGAGAATCGATGGTCCGACGGATGAGGTCCCCGATCTCGGCGAGCGGCACGTCCTGCTGCTGGGAACCGTCCCGGAACCGGAGCGCCGCCGTCCCGGCGGCCACGTCGCGGTCACCGGCGACGACCACGAACGGAGCGCGCAGCCGCTGAGCGTTAAGGATCTTCTTCGGCAGGCGGTCACTTGACGTGTCAAGGTGGGATCTGACGCCCGAGTCGCAGAGCTTTGCCATGAACTTCGAGAGGTACTCGATGTGGCCCGCCTCGGTGTCTGCGCGCACCGGGATGCCCGCCACATGGATGGGGGCCAGCCAGGCCGGGAATTGCCCGCCGTAGTGCTCGATGAGGACGCCGAGGAACCGCTCCAGGGAGCCGAAAAGGGCGCGGTGGATCATCACAGGGCGGACGCGGGATCCGTCGGCGGCCTGGTAGGCCAGCTCGAACCGGGCTGGCGTCTGGAAGTCGAGCTGGATCGTGGACATTTGCCAGTTCCGGCCCAGCGAGTCCTTAACCTGCACGCTGATCTTGGGACCGTAGAACGCGGCGCCACCCGGGTCGGGGACGAGTTCAAGACCGGTGGAGTCGGCGGCGGCGGCTAGGGCTTGGGTGGCCGCCGTCCAGTCTTCATCGCTGCCGATGAACTTGTCGGAGTCGTCTCGGGTCGACAGTTCGAGGTAGAAGTCGCGCAGGCCGAAGTCGCGCAGGAGGTCGAGCACGAAGGCGAGAACCGTCTTCAGCTCGTCCTGAATCTGCTCCATGGTGCAGAAGATGTGCGCGTCATCCTGCGTCATGTTCCGGACCCGGGTCAGGCCGTGGAGGGTGCCAGAGCGCTCGTACCGGTGCACGGAACCGAACTCGAAGAGCCGCAGTGGTAGTTCCTTGTAGGAGCGGCCGCGGTTCTTGTACACCACCGCGTGCATGGGGCAGTTCATGGCCTTGAGGTAGTACTCGCTGCCGTCCACCGCCATGCCGGGGAACATACCGTCGGCGTAGTAGGGGAGATGGCCCGAACGCAGGAACAGCTCGTCCTTGGCGATGAACGGGGTGTTGATCAGGGTGTAACCCGACCTGCGGTGCTTGTCGAGCGAGTACCGCTGCATCTCGTCGCGGATGGCCGCGCCGTTCGGCAGCAGGATGGGCAGACCTGGACCGATCTCGTCGGCGAAGGTGAACAGTTCCATCTCGGAGCCGAGCCGACGGTGGTCGCGGCGAGCCGCCTCCTCCTGGAGCTCCCGGTGACGGCCGAGGGCCTCCTCGTCGGGCCAGGCGGTGCCAGTGATTCGCTGGAGGCTCTCGTTGCCCTCCACACCCTGCCAGTACACCGCAGAGGAGGCGGTCAGTTCGAATGCCGTGACGTAGCCGGTGCCCGGGGCGACGACGCCGGTGCCGAGCCCGGTCCACTGAGGTGCGGCGCCGTTCTGGCCCACCGTGTACACATACAGGTCCGAAGACTCCTGCTGGAGTTCCGCCTCAGCGAGTGCTTGTGCGAACGGATTGCCTGCAGCCGGACCCGAGGCCTCCCCTGCAGATGCGAGCCGTCGGGCATCAATGGGGAGGCCGCGCTTGGCCAGTCGGCGCATCCGCTTGTCGAGCTTCTTCAGTACCTCGGGCGTGACCGGCTCAAGGTGCGCGAAGTCGCAGGAGAAGCCGTCCTCGGTCAGTGCGGAGCCGGCAGGCAGGGCGTCAGGGAACTCCTCCCGTACGGCCATGGTCAGGAGCAGCGCCGCGGTAGTGCGCAGGACGCGCAGGCCGCCCTCACTGCCGGCCGTCACGGTCCGGGCCTTGCCCGCCTCGGCGAACACCTGACGCAACGACTGGGCCCGGCCGCCGGCTTCGACCGCGACGACCGTACGAGGGCCGCCAACCGTGCGGGCCTCGCCCTGAAGGAGGGAGAGGGGGGAAGCCTCGGCTTCCACGGAGAGGTGGAGGTTGAGGTCCTCATCGAGGACTGGTGCTTCAGTCATGCCTTGTGACTCCGTCGCGGTGACTTGGTTGGTGATTACTTGCTAACGAGATGGAAGACGAGGTCCCCGGGATAGTCCCCTTCGCCGTAAGGGGTCCCCTTGTAGTCCGAGTCGATCCGGTCGATGTCGAACCCCGAGCGCTGGAGGAGCGGAATCACCTCGCCGAGGAAGTACCACCTGGTCTGGTAGTGCCAGTGGAGGTCGTAGCTCTGGCCGTCAGGGGTGGTGACCGTGTAGTCCTCTTCGATGAGCTGCGTCTGCCGGAAGTAGTCTCGGTCGTTGACGGTGACCCTGCGCTCAACGCGGTATCCGTCGTCGTCCTTGAACACCTGGGAGGCGATCACTCCGGTCTTGGAGAGCAGAGGGATCGAGGGGTTGAACAGGTCGAAGACGAAGCGGCCGCCGGGACGCATGCTCGAGGAGACCTGTCGCAGGCAGTTCTCGAGCTCACCTAGGTCGAGGACGTGCTGGAACACCCGAAAGGGGGCGATGGCCATGTCCACGTCATGGCCTTCAAAGTGCTGGATCAGCTCGCACCGGGTCCGGACGGAGCTGATGCCCCGGGCGCGCAGGGCGTCGTCGAGGACCTGGACCTCGTCGGCGTCCATGTCAACCGCCGTGATCTGGGTGTGAGGGAGCCGCTGGGCCAGTTCGAGGGTGACACGTCCGGTGCCACAGCCGAATTCCGCGAGGTGACTCGGGTTAGCCTTCGCTACCTGCTGCAGATAGAACTCGACGTCTTCGGTGCGTGCCTCATACACGAGGTCGTACACCGATGCGACGTTCTTATATTTCAGGTCCACAGATTGCTCTCCATGTATTCCGACCATATGCTGCTGAAGTCGGCACCAGTGAATCCCTCCGCCGTGTAGAGGCCGTGGAGCCATTCCGCGGTCTCAGCCCGGCCGATATCGGTCTTGTAGACGACCGAACGACACGCCTCCAGGTACTTGCGCAGGAGCTTGGTCCGTGCGTTCTTGTTGCAGGGCCGCAGGCCCTCGCTCCATAGCACCGCCGAGACCAGGAACGCGTCCTGGGCGTGGCGGTTGGACCAGTAGCCGGCGGTGAGCGGGCGAGGGAAGGCGAAGGCGTCCAGAACGTGGTCGAGGCCCAGCCGCGCCCGGAGGACGGTCGTGTCGCCGAAGCCGATCTCGGTGAACGGCTCCGTGACGGAGCCGGCTCCGTCACAGGTGAAGTCGATGTAGTTCCCGACGTCGTCGTACTGCCCCGTCAGGGGATGCCGCAGGGCGACGTTGAAGTTCACGCCGTGGACGCCGGGGAGGCCGACGGTGTGCGTGTAGTACTTCGGCGGCCTGCTGTCCCATTCGACCCGGACCTTTTCGGCGAAGACCTCAATGGCTGGGAAGAGGCTCGAGTGCGCGCGGCTGGCGCGGATCAGGACGTCCTCGGGAGCGAAGCCGCAGCGGTCGAGGAAGAACGCGCGTGTGTTCTCCGCGGGGACGGCTCCCGCCCCTGCGGGCAGGACGACCGAGAAGTTGGTGAAGTAGCCGCCCCAAGTGAAAGGGGTGGTGGCGTCCCCGAGGGCCTTGAGGTTTTGCGTACGGACCGCGGGCTGGATCGCCACGACCCCATCTTCGGGAAGCCCTCCGGGGATCCAGGGTTTGAGAGTGCTGATTGAGGATCCGATGAGGTGAACGGAACTGTCGTAGCCGGACGACACGGGGACCGCCGGCACCAGGCGGGCTCGGGGGAAGGAGTCGGCGAAGTCGAGTGGTATGCGCCTCCTCATGGTCGTTGGGGGGGCTATGCGGCCCTCCTGCCGAGGGGCGGAGGCGACGAGAAGTGAACCGGCCATGGTGGTGGTCCTTATCGGGTTGTCGAGGGCCTCTTGGCAGGGCGGCCCAGTACCGACCGAGGGCTCAGGGCGCCAGGGTGATGCCGTTGAGGCGGGGCACGAGCTGAAGATCCCGGATGTCGTCGTGGCGCAGCAGCCACATCAGCCATCGCTCGACGCCGAGGCCGAATCCGGAGGTCAGCATGGGCCGCTCAGTCTTCATCCGGACGTACCAGTCGTACTCCTCCTCCGGGACCTCGTGGTGGGCGAGAGCCTTGCGGGTCTGCTCGCCATCCACGTGGCGCTCGCCGGCGCCGACGACCTCGCCGATGCCGAGGAGCAGGTCGGCACAGCGGGCCTTGTCCGTGCCGGATTCGTACGCCTGGTAGAAGGGGACGGACAGGTGATCGAAGTGGGTCAGCCACAGCACCGGGCTGATCTCGTCCATCAGACGGCGCTCGCCGGCCCTGGAGATGGTGCGGAACCCGGCTGGGTCGTGCCGCACGCACTCCGGGTCGTTGCCCAAATGCTCGACCGCCTCGTCGAAGCTGATCTGGGGGACGATCTCCGTTTCGGCCATGCGGACGATGTGGTCGACGGAGCCGGCGACCGAGGCGAGCTCACTCTCGAACTCCCGCAGGGCGGCGCGCGCCAGCGTGCGTGTGTACTGGCCGACTACCTCTTGGACGTCGGCGAGGCCGCCGATGATCTCTGCCTCACTGTGGAAGAACTGGTTCAGGTGTGTCTTGTCGGCTTCTTCGCCGCGGAAGCTCGGCATGAGGTACCAGGCGCCTTCCGGCGCGATGCGGCAGCCGTACTCCAGGAGGAACTGCATCGAGTCGGCCAGGTATACCTTCTGGCCGAACAGATCGATCTGTACCGGGAGGCTGTCGCTGCCCAAGCCCATCGGGCTCGAGACGGACCCGGTGGTGATCGGCAGGTGGAGATTGAGCGCGCGGCGCTCCTTCCAGAATTCGGCTGTGGTGTGGAGGAGCTGGTCCTGCAGGCGCACCAGCAGTCGCATGGCCGGGTCGTCGAGGATTTTGATGAAACGGTCCGGGTCGGTTATCTGGGCGGCGGGCTTCATGCTGGATGCACCTCTCGATCAGAATAGGTCGATGACCCATGTCTTCTCATTGGATTGAAAGAACACTACAGAGGCTTTGACTCTGTAGTCAATATTACTGTCAAGAACAGTCAGGGGGATCGATCATGTGGCCGCGAGGAGCTGGGAACGTCAGCGCAGCGGGTCCTTCACGATGACGCGTATCTCGGAGGTGTAGCGCTCTCCTGCGGCGTCCCGCAGCCACGCCTGGTCGAGGTCGGGCAGCATCTCCGACAGGCCGAGTGTCGCGTCGGTTGCCTGGTCAGCCGCCTGCCGGGCCACCTTGCAGAAGGCGTTGACCAGGGGGATCGAGGAGAAGTCAAGGAAGATCGGCTTCGGCTCGGTCGGTGAAGTGAAGAACACCCGCTCCGGCAGCCCTCGAGAGGCCCGCCAGGCACGCGCCCGCAGGAAGCGGTCCCGCTCGTTCTTCGTACGAACCCAGTCGATATCGGCAGCGCGCACCGTCCACGACGCACGGGACAGGACCAGCCGGTCGATGGTCACACGAGGCCGGCGGGCCGCCGGACGCAGCGGCTTGAACGCGTTGACACTGACGTTGGACAGCGGCTCGCTCAGCATCTCCAGGAGTCCCGCGCGGAACGAGCCGCCCCGCTCCCTGACAACCAGCTCCCCGTCCTCCAGGTGGACGTAGAGGCTTACGAGAGAAGCCACCGGCCCGGACGCGTCCACACTCGGTCTCCGCAGTGACCAGTACGTGTAGTGCGGCGACAACGTCGCAGAGGGCGGAGCCAGCCGCGAGGTGACGGACGACCAGTCCTTGGGAGGTATCAGGTAGATCCGGCGGTCACCGTGATCCGCCGCGTCCGCCGACCGCACCCAGTCCGGGCAGGCGTGCTGCTCGACGAAGAGCCGGCTCTCCAACGAGTTGAACGATGTGTGCAGTTCTCCCAGTACCGTCAGGTACTCGCCGCGGGCCACGGCCTCGGGAGACTCCGCGGCGATCATGAGATCTGGTGCGTGGTGCACCGCCGTCGCCCAGGCCGGCGGCGTGGCCGGGAAAAGGGCACGCATCCGCTCCGCCAACTCGCCTGCCGAGAAATTCCGCGGCTCGTCGTCCGCCGCTTCCCCCAGAACGTCCGCCCAGCGGTCCTGGAACGCCGCCACCGCCGCCCTGACGGGTGCGGGCAGCGCTCCGATCTGGAAGTACAGGTACGGTGTCGCGGCGCCGAGCAACCGTGACAGAGGCATCTCCTCCGAGCCGTTCTTCGCCGACCAGGACGTATACAGACGGCGGAACAACGCCTGGTACTCCTCGCCGATTCGCCCGAGCAGCCAACGCGCGCTGTCCAGCACGAGCCCCATCGGTCCGGCCAGTTCGTCGAGAAACGGCTGGCCCAGTTCGGCCCGTACGTCGCGGACCGTGTCCTCGTATACCAGGGTCCGCCCGGCATAGGTGCGACCGTGATGCCGAACCGCCTCCTCGCCGGTGAATTCTCTGAACACGGCATTGAGCCGGTCGATCGCGGCGCCCAGCTGCTCGGCGTCACCGCCGGCCGCCCCGACTGCGTCCCGGGCCTCGATGACCCGCTCCAGCATCCCCGTCAACCGTTCCTGCACGACCGGGTCGTCGATGCGCTCCAGCTTCTTACGCAAGGTGTCCTCGGGCCATGCCTCGACGGGCCCCTCAAGGTCCAGCCAGATCAGTTCCCGGTCCCGCAGGTCCGTCAGCACGCCCAGGACAGCCCTCTCCGATTCCAGACCTGGCGTACCGCGCACCGACGGCTCAGCGGCCAGCTCGCGGGCTGTGCGCTTTCCATCACATAGCGCCAGCACGGCGGCCTCCGCCCCTGTGACCGGCAGCGGGAGTCGGTCGGGTCGGTGCAGAAGTCCCTGCCGCAGTACGGAGCTGTTGTCCCGCGCCGGGACTAGCCAGGGCAACACCGCGGGGTCCGCGGCGAAGGCACGGGCGAGTGCGTCCACCGCCCAGGTCTCGAAGTACACCGTGCGCCGGGCGAGCAGCCGCTCGCCCGGTTCTACGGTGAGAGCGTCGGCGCTGTCCGTCAGGGACGCCCAGCCCACGGGACCGAAGAAGCCGATAGTGTCGTTCTTCAGCGCATACCGCTGGAGATGACCGGTGATGGCCAGTTCGTGGTTTCTCCCGCGGACATTGCGCGGCTCGCCTTTGACCGCCTTGTCCAGGCAGTTGGTGACCAGGCTGCGGTTCTGCCAGGTCACGGCTTCGCGAAAGAGCGGATCGCCGGCCGTTGTGCGGATGGTCGCGGACAGGCTCTCTGCCGCAGCGTCGAACGCCCCCTCATATGCCCCTCGGGATCGAGTGCCCGCGATCAGGCCATCAGCCGCGGCGGCCAGTTCTGGGGAGGTGAGTCCGAGCATGCGGGAGGTGGGAAAGCCAGCGCTGCGCAAGGCCGCGTCGCGCCAGAGCAGCCAGCCTGACGTGCCGAGGGGGATCAAGTGGTGGGGCAGGGGCTTATCAGTCACGTCGATTCCGTCTCGTCGGCGTTAGCAGGTGGTTAGAAGGAGCGTGGCCGTGCGTCGGGGCGACGACTGAGGTCAGAGGCGAGGTAGGTCGCGATGGTCGCCGCGACTGCTGGCGCCGCGTCACCCAGCAGGAAATGACCGGCCGGGAGCTCTTGACGGTGTATGCCGCCGGTAGTGAACGCGCCCCAGCCGCTACGGCTGGTTTCCGGCATGATCCGATCGTGAACCCCCCGCAGCACCAGAACGGGCGCCGACACCGTGCCGAAGTCGGCGCTGCTCCAGGTCTCCACCGCAGCGAAGTCAGCGCGCAGCGTAGGCTCGAGGAGGGCGAACAGAGTTCGGCCGTCCGGCCCTGAGTCCATGGCGCCGGCAGCGACGAGCGAGTCGAATAGCTCCTCGCTGGACAGCTCGTGGGTGTACGTGCCCGCGGCGACACCGCCGGGGATGGGAGCGCTTGCAGTGATGAGCCGAACAACCTCCCGGTCGCCGCGCTCCTCCAAGAGCTGGGCGGCCCGGAATGCCACCGGTCCGCCGAAGCAGTGGCCGAAGAACGCGACCGGCCCCGGGCCCAGGGGAAGGGCGTCCACGATGTGCCCAGCCATTTCCTCGACCGTGGTCAGCAGCGGTTCCCGAAGGCGGCTCTCGCGCCCCGGAAGCCGTACGCCCACCACGGAGACCCAGTCCGGCAGGAGAGTGTTCCAGGAGCTGAAAGGGACCGTTCCGGCACCCGCATGCGCGATGCACACCAGTGAGACGCGGGGTTCCACGGACCCCCGGAAGGTGACGAGGGCGGGCCGGGGCTGGGTCGTCCGAACAGTAGTCATGGTTTACGCATCTCTCTTTGCGACTCTCCGTGCGCGGCCTGTAGAGAGCCCGCGCACGGATCGGGTCCGATCAGCGGTTCTGCCGCACCATGTCAGCCAGTAGGGCGAGGGTCGGGCACTCGAAAAGAAGGGCGACGCTCAGCTCGACGCCGAACTGCTCGCGGATTCTGGCCATGAGCTGGATAGCTGAGAGGGAGTCGCCGCCGAGTTCGAAGAAGTCGTCGTCGTCCTCGATCTCCTCCAACCCCAGCGTCTCCGCCCAGAAGCCGCGGATGACGGCGGCCACCTCGTCCTGCTCGGCGGCCGCGGCGGGCGCCGGGGTGACCGCGACCGCAACTGCTGCCGGGGCCGGAGCCGGGCCCACGACACCGGGCGAGGGCGCGGCAACCGGTGTGGGCGCTTCGTAGCGCGGTTGTGGCTGAGCACTCGTCAACGCTGTGGCCGGCAGCGCGGTCGGAACGCCGCCCTCGTAGGGGCGCACCAGGACGTGGGCCGGAGTCCGGGAGTTGAGCAGCCGCAGGAAGAGGTCCACTCCGGTGCGGGGCGGCAATCCTTCTTCACCCGTCACACCGCCCGGCAGCACGCGCCGCTGACCATCTCCGTCTGCTTCGCGCAGCGCACTTTCCAGGGCATTCCGCTCGACCGGCCGCAGAGCAAAGCCCTCGATGGCTACAAGAACCCGGCCGTCGGGATCGATCAGGTCGAGATCGAGGAGCAGAATCTGCTCGTCCTCGCGACGGTAGCGCAAGTGGACCATGAAACGGGCCGGCAGCGGTGCGAAACATGTCAGTGCCCGGTACATGAACGGAAGCCGGTTGGCGGAAACGGGCCGCTGCGCGCTTGCAGTGGCACCGTCGAGCAGCGCCGGGTGCAAAGGGTGGTAAGGCAGGTCGCTACAGAACTCGCCCGGCAGGGCGATCTCCACCAGATCGGCGGCGGCTCCACGCACCGCTCGGCCAATATTGGCCCAGCGCGGGCCGAACGAGACCACGCCCGTCGCACTCGCATGGGGCGCGGCCGGTGGCTTCTGGGCGGCCAGGGACGTCTCCAGCGCCGACAGATCGACGTGCCGGGAGAGGGGCTCGACAAGCCGTACGGCACCCGTGGTGTGCTCCGTCCAGGCTCCTCCGGCAGCCGAGCGGGAGAGCAGGGAGAACCGGTCCACGCCTTCTTCGACGCTCGAAACGATCCGCACCCGACGCGGGGCTGGCACGGCCAGCGGTCGTACGAAGGTAACGTCCTCCAGCCGAACCGCGGCGTCCTGGCCGGCCCGGGCCTGCCAGGCACGCACGATCATGTCGAGTTGGCCGGTGCCGGGCATGACGGGAACATCGCCGATGCGGTGTTCGTCCAAGGCCCAGCAATTTTCCGCTGTGAGGACCTCCTCCAGCACGACGGTGCCAGAGACGTCAACGCCCTCTCCTTCCTGGGAAGAGGCGGCCATGCCGACCTCCCGCCAGGTGGGCCACCCAATGCTCAGGTGCCGGGAGGCTGAGCCAGCGTTGGCCGCGAGGGCGTCGAGGAAGGCGTTGGCGGCGGAGTAGTCGCCGCTGCCGACGAGGCCATGAGTGCCGGAGCGGCTGGAGAAGGCGACAAAAAAGTCGGGCCTGCGCTGGTCAGCGAGCGCTTCTTGGAGCAGAAGGGCGCCAAGCACCTTGGGCCGCAGGACGCGCTGGAAGTCGGCCGGGTCACGAAGTTGCAGGACCCCGTCGCCGGCGATGCCCGCACTATGCACCACACCGTCTATAGCCCCAAAAGCCTCGCGGACCGCGCGTAGCGCCGAATGCACCTCCTGCCGGTCCGTGATGTCGCAGGAGAGGGTGAGCACTTTGGCGCCCAGGGCCCGCATCTCCTCGACCGCACGCTGGACGCGCGACGCGGCGGGACCCGGAAGTGGCCTTTCGCCGTCGGGGGTGCGGCGGCCGAGGAGAGCGAGGTGAGGGCGACGACCTGTCGCAACGAGACCCTTGGCGATCTCTAGGCCGAGTCCGCCAAGGCCCCCCGTGATCAGATAGACCCCCTCCTCACGGAGGGCGGCTGTGTCACGGGTCATCGGAGTGAGCGCTCGCTCGGCGCTCGTCCAGCGACGGTGGCCGCGCCACGCAACTACGGATTCGTCCCCGCTGTGGACGAGCTCAGCCGCGAGGGCCTGCTCCTCGACCGCACAGTCCATGTCGATCAGTCGGCAGCGAACTCCTGGAGCCTCCTGCGGGAAGGTTCTGACCAGGCCCAGAGCCATGCTCTTGACCGGGTGAACGCGCTCGGACCCCGACACGTCGAGGGCATTGGACGAGAAGACCACAACCTCGGGCAGGCTACCGTCCACCGGGCGGCGGGTGCCCTCTCTGATGAGAGTGAGCAAGCTCAGGCAGGCGTCCGCTATCTGGTCATCGGCGTTCTTCGCGACGACGGGCCCCCACGGCGACAACGCCCAGGCATGCACGAGGGTGTCAGGGTGCCAACCGCGGCGTTGCAGTTCGCTCAACACGGCGGCGAGGTCATCCGGGACCGCCGGACGAACCGTGAACTCCTCTTCGCCCAGAAGAAGCTGATCGCCCGGGCGGACTCGCATCACGTGGTGGCCACTGCGATGAAGGGCGCTCAGCAGCCCTGCGCCGTGCTCGGCTTCGGCTGGCAGCAACACCAGGGCACGCCGCGACGGCGCGGCGGGAGCGAGGGGCGGCAGCGGAGTCTCTGCCCAGCTCATGACGGTGAACGGCGACACGGGGTTGTTCTCCTCGGATGCGGAAAGGGGCGGTTTGGTCGCGGATTGCAGGGTTGCGGCAGGAGCGGTCGCGTCGCCGGCGGCCGTGGCCGCGTCAAGCCAGTAGCGCTTGCGCTGGTACGCGTAACCAGGAAGGGGAACGCGACGGCCCGGTCCGTCCAGTGGCAGGGACAGATCGTGGCCCTCGACGTAAATGGAGCCCAGCGCCGTGAGGAAGGCGCGCAGATCGGCCTCGAGCTCAGGCTCGCGAGGGGAGAGGGGCACCACGTCGCTCTCGCCACGCATCACGTCCCGGTGCTTGCGAAGGAGGCTGGTCAGGGCCTGCGCCGGGCCGACCTCCACGACGAGCGTGGGTCCGTCTACGAGAACCGCGTCGACCGCTGCCCCGAAGTACACCGGCTCGGTGAGTTGCCGGGCCCAGTACTCCGGGTCTGTGCACTCCACTTCACCGACGAGCCGTCCCGTGGCCGCCGACACGAGCGGGATACGGGGAGGGTGAAGCTCCATGCGCCGGAGCTCGCGCTCAAGACGGTGGGCCGCCTCGGCCATCGCGGGGCTGTGAAAGGCGTGCGAAGTGGTGAGCAGCTTGCACGCAACGCCCTCGGCCTCCAGCCGCTTCTTGAGCGACGCGATCGCTTCGTCTGGCCCGGAGACCGTCGTCTGTCCGGGGCCGTTGACAGCGGCGACCGTAACGTCGGCGATGTTCAGACCGGGGATGCGCTTGGCCTCGAGCGCGACGGCGAGCATTGAGCCGCCCGGCATTCCCCCCATGTGCCGACCGCGGGCGGCGACCAGGCGTACCGCGTCGGGCAGGTCGAAGACACCCGCGACGGCCGCAGCGGTGAGCTCACCGAGGCTGTGGCCCAGCACGGTGGCGGGCCGGACGCCGGCGGCGATGAGTGCCCGCGCCATGGCGTACTCAACGGCGAACAGGGCGGGCTGGGCCAGGGTTGTGTGATCCAACGCTTCGGGCTCACCCGAGATCCAGGACTCCCGCAGTTCGACACCGTGCTCAGCGAATAGGTCGAGGCACTCGTCCATCGCCTCGGTAAACCCGGGCACCGCGCGGTAGAGGCCGTAGGCCATACGTACCCGCTGTGAGCCCTGTCCGGGGAAGGCGAAGCAGATCTCGCGACGGGAGCTGTCGCCTGAGCGCAGCATTTCACGCCCCTCTCCCAAACGAGCCGAGCGGCCACCACCGTTCGAGCGGCCTGCGCCAGTCGGGTCGATCGCCTCGGCGACCTCCGAGGCGGAGGAGGCAATCACGGCGGCTCGGACCGCATGGTGCGTGCGGCCCACTTGCGTGGTGTACGCGGCGGCGTCGAAATCAGCGGGGTCGCATTCCGCGAAGTAGCGGCCGTATGCCCGCCCGGTCGCATCCCGGGCGGCCTCGTCCTGGCCAGACCACACCACCAGGCGGGGGCGGCCGGAGTTCGGGTTGGGCTGAAGGGCGGGCGGCTCCTCAACCAGAACGTGGGCGTTGGTACCGCCGACACCGAAGGAGCTGACAGCCGCGATGCGAGGGCGTCCAGGCGTACGGGGCCAAGGCCGGGCGCGGTCGACAACCTCAAAGAAGGTGGCGTCGAAGTCGATCGCGGGGTTGGACTTCTCATAATGGAGGGTGGCAGGGATCCGCTCGTTCTCCATGGCGAGGAGGGCCTTGATCAGGCCAGCCACGCCAGCAGCTGGCCCGAGATGGCCAATATTCGACTTCACGGAGCCCAACGGGATGCTTCCGGGTGCGAGGTTCGCGCCACCGCTCATCTCTTCGTACGCCTGGGTCAGCGCCGTGATCTCCAGTGGGTCACCCAACATGGTGCCGGTGCCGTGCGCCTCGACGTACCCGATGTCGCGGGGGGAGAGCCCGGAACGGCGCATGGCTTCTGTAATGACGGCGGTTTGACCGGAGACGCTCGGAGCGCCGAAGCTCACCTTGTCGGAGCCGTCGTTGTTGACGGCCGAGCCGCGGATGATGCCCCGAATGGGATCGCCGTCCGCCAGCGCGTCGGAAAGCCGCTTGAGGACGACGACTCCAACGCCACTGCCGAACACAGTGCCGTCGGCAGCCGCGTCGAACGGGCGGCACACTCCATTCTGGGAGTGGATACTCCCGGGTGACCAGGTATATCCGTGGCGGTACGGGAACTCGATCTCGATGCCGCCAGCCACGGCCAGGTCGCACGACCGCTCATGCAGTGAGCCAATCGCCATGTGCAGCGCCACCAGCGAGGTGGAGCAAGCAGTGGCGACTGCGACGCTCGGGCCGCCCAGCGACAGCTTGTACGAAGTCAGCGTCGGCAAGTAGGACGCGTTGGCGGCGATGCCCAGGGCAGTGGCGTCCATCTGCGCGGCGGCCGAGTTGCCCCACAGGTGGTACTGGGCGTAGCCGCTGGCCGCGCACCCGCCGAAGACGCCCGTAGTGTGTGGGACCGCGAACGGATCGTATCCCGCGTTCTCCAGCGCGCTGTGGACCGTCTCCAAGAACACCCGGTGCTGCGGGTCCCGGACGGTCGCTTCGCGCGGCGTCATGCTGAACAGACGAGCGTCGAAGAGGTCGGCGTCCGGCATCATCGCAACGGCCGGGACATAGTCAGGGCTGGCGAGCTCCTCCTCCCGAACCCCGGCGTCGCGCAGCGCGGTCGGGTCCTGGTGGACGATGCTATTGCGTTCCTCCGCCAGGTTCCTCCAGAACTCAGTGACGTCGGCGGCCCCCGGGAACCGTCCCGCAAGACCCACCACCGCGATAGGTTCGTACGCCGTCGCTTGCTTCTGCTCGACGCCGGCGGTGTGTTCGGTGCTCAAGACGACTCCTTGCCTTCGATGCTCTCCAGCAGTTCGGCGAGGACGCCGATGCTCGGATGGGTGAACAGCGCGGTCGTGGGCACGGTGGCCCCGAGCCGACTGGTGATCTTCTGATGCAGCCGCAGCAGCGTCAGCGACGTCAGCCCGGCGTCGAAGAAGTTGCTTTCCGGCGGGATCTGGTGCCCCAGCACCTCGCTGACCAGGTCCTGGAGCAGGCGGACGGTGCGCTGCGTCGCGGCCACGCGTGGAGGGGCCGGCCGCCGGGTTTGGGTGGTCTCCGCGATCCGTCCGGCCGGGAGGCCCGGTCCGACGGAAGTACCGTCGGTCGCACGCCACTTGTGGTTAGTGTCCAGCACCAGGGCGTGGCCCCCGGAACTGATGACCGTCGGAAGGGCGTATCGGGGCAGTCTGGCCCGCAGATGAGTGCGGAGGGCTGCTGTATCCACGTCTCGCCCGCCGGGCCCACCTACAGCCAGGGCCAGCACAGGACCGATGGGGGTTTCCTGCAGCGTGGCGCGGGCGGTGGCCACACCAGTGAAGGACAGGGCCACGGCCTCGACGCCGGAAAGTTCGACGCGGTGGCCGCCCAGTGACACCTGCCGGTCGAGCCGGCCGGTCACCACGACCTCTCCGCCTGGCGTGAGATACCCAGCGTCACCGGTGCGGTATATCCGATCGTCCGAGCTGTCGGGCGCGTCGGCGAACCGGTCTGCGCGCCGCGTCCCGCTCAGATAGCCCAAGGCTAGATGCCGACCGCGCACCAGAACCTCCCCGCGTTGGCCGGGTGCCAGCGGCCGCCCTCCGGGAGTGGCCGGATACACGGCGCGCCCTGCCACGCCGTGCCCTACCGGTAGGACTTGGTGGTCCGGGAGGTCTTCCCCGGGGCGCTCCCCGGCCGCCAGTACGGTGGCGCGGGCCGCGATCTGTGGCGTCTCCGTCGCCCCGTACACGTTGGTGACCGAAGCCTCTGTGAAGGTCCTTGTTCTGCGGAGATGACCGATCGTCAAAGAGTCGCCCCCGCAGATGATCTGCCGTAGGGAGGTCAGTCGCCGCCCGTCCGCTCCGGCCGCGACCAAGTCCAATAGACCAGGGGTCGCGTGCAGGATGGTGACCCCGCTGTCGATGAGCCAGGCGAAGAGCAGGTCGGGGCGCTGGGCCAGGCGAGGAGGCGGAACACACAGGGTTGCGCCGGTGATGAGCGGCACCAGAATGTCCCGGAGCACCGGGTCGTGAGCGGGGCCCGAGAGCAGCGCGAAGCGGTCGGTGGACCCCACACCGAAGGCATCGACATACCAGTCGAGGGTCTCGGCGAGGGCTTCGGGCCCGACCAGAACGCCCACGGGGTCCCCTGTGGTGCCCGAGGTGAAGAGCACATGGCTCGTCTCGCCGGGGCCGAGCCAGACATCATTCGCGCCACCCTCGGGGAACGCCGACGTCTCGCGGGCACTGTTCCGTGCTGCCCTCCCGGCGCTGCCCTCCAGCTCCTCTTCCAGCAGGTCTTCGACACTCAGCACACCGGGATCAGGCGTGTCTGCCGGGTCGAGGGCGAGGCTCGCCCCAACAGCGGAGAGGCACTTCTCGCGGTGACGCATCGGAGCGTCCGCCGGGATGAGGGCGATGGTCGCGCCGGTGTGCCAGACAGCTAGCAAGGCGGTGGGCAGGTGCGGGTCGGCTCGTGCCCAGATTGCCACGGTGACGCCGGGGCTTGCCCCATGCCGGCGCAGGGCCCGGGCGAGCCGCCGTACGGACGCGGCCTGCTCACTCCGGCTGAGAGTGCCTGAAGCACCGATCACAGCAGCGGTGCCGGGATCGGCGGCCGGTAGCGCCGCCAGTGCTTGCCACAGTCGTCCGTCATGGCGGCTTGATGCCGGGGCGGGCACGTCGCCGGCCGGAGGCTCGCCGTGCTGCCTCGCGCGGTCGGCCAGAGCCAGTTCGGCCAGCGGGGTGCCGGGGCTAGCTGTCGCCTCGGCGAGTAGCGCCATGTACTGGCGCGCGAACTCCTCGACGACGGTCTCGCCGAAAAGGTCCTCCGCTCCAGCGACTACGATCTCCAAGTCGTCGCCGTCGCGCCGCAGGTACAGGCCGAGGTCGAACAGGGCAGAGGCTACGGGGACCGGCAGGGCTCGAGCCGCGCTGGACGGGGTACGGACGCGGCCAGTGCCGGTGAGATCGTTGAACCAGCACTGGAAGAGCGGGTTGCGGCCCGCCACGGTTGGTATCCCGAGGGCCTCCACGATGGCGTCAAACGGGGTGCCGGTGTGGTCGGCGGCCCTTAGAAACGCGTCTCGGCAGGCGCATACGACATCCGAGAGCATGCTGTCTCGGGTGCTCCGGCTGCGAATGACCAGCGTGTCTACGGCCATGGCGACAAGGTTCTGCTCGGCGGCTTCACGGCGCGCGTCTGCCGGCACACCGATGGTGATGTCGTCTTGGCCGCTCCATGAGTGCAGCAGGGCAGCGAAACAGCTCAAAAGGAAGCCGGCGCGGGTAGTGCTGAGTGTCGCTGCGGCAGAGTCCACGGCCGCGAGGAGCGCGACCGGTACTCGGCGGGCGCGAACGACGGCTCGGTGCGAGGCGATGGCAGGGCGCGGGCCGCGCAGGGGCAGGTTGATGCTGGTCGGTGCCCCGGCCAGCTCGGTGCGCCAGAACTCTAGGTCGGCCGTGCGGTCGTCGTCGCCCCGGGACAGCTCCCCGAGGATGTGCGTCCGCAGGGACGGCGCGGCCGGGAGCGGGGCGCCGGGGTCGAGCCACAGGTGCAGCAGCTCGCCCAGCAGGATCTCGGCAGCCCGCTGATCAGCGATCAGATGGTTCAGCGCCAGCACCACGCACGCCTTGTCGGGGCCGCGCAGGAGGAATGCGCGGAGCATCGGTCCGTCCTGCCGCACAGGGAGGCAGGCACACTCCCGGGCAAAGTTCCCGGGCGCCCAGGGGCCCGCACTGTCGTGAACCTCGACGCCGGGCGAGAGGTCGCCGGGGGAGGCGAAGCGCAGCGTAGGCGCCTCGGCACCTCCGTCCTCGAACTGCCCGCTCCCTGCGAGGTCGACGGTGACCCTCAGCGCGTCGTGGCGGGTGTGTACCGCGGCGAGGGCGTTGTTCAACGCTGTAACGTCCAGGGCGGCGCCGGACAGGGGCACCTCCGCCGCGGATACCACGTTGTACGCGGCCTGAGCCGATGGGTTGAGCTGTTCGAGGAGCCAGAGCCGCCGCAGGCTGGGGGGCAGTGGCAGGCTGTCGGGGAGCACGGCGCGGTCGCCGGTGGCAGTTTTGGCGCTCGTTTCATTCGCTGGGTGCTCCTGGACGGCCTCCCGCAGTTGGGCCAGCGTGATGTCGTCGCCCAGGAAGAGCGCAAAAGGAAGTCGGACGCCGAAGTGCTCCTTGACGGCGCCGATGATCCGGGCGGCGGCCAGGCTGTGCCCGCCTGCGCTGAGGAAGCCCGTGGTCTCGTCCGCGTCCGCCCCAACGGCTTCAGTCCAAAAGGCCTTCAGTGTGTCGCCGTTGCCACTGTCTCCCTTGTGCTCAACGTCGAGTCGCTCGGCTACAGCACGAGCCACCGCGGCACGGTCGGTCTTGCCAGTGCTGCCGAGGGGTACGGCGTCCCCCCATACGTAGAGGGAGGGCACAAAGGCGGGGGGCAGCCGCTCGCCGACGAAGGCGCGCAGGTCGCGGTCTGTCACAGTCGCCGTTTTGGCCGGGACCACCAAGGCGGCGAGTTCGGTATGGGCTCCCTCAATCGGACAGACGGCGGCGCGGGCGACGGCGGGATGTGCTTCGAGGACCTGCTCGATCTCGGAAGGCTCGATGCGATGGCCGCGAATCTTGAGCTGGTGGTCGGCGCGGCCTAGGTACTCCAAGGAGCCATCGGTCCGCCGTCGCACGAGATCGCCCGTGCGGTAGATCCGGGCTCCGAATCGGCCGAACGGGTCTGCCACGAAGCGTTCGGCGGTCAGGTCCGGACGGCCAAGATAACCGCGGGCCAACCCGTCACCGCCGAGGAACAGCTCCCCCTCTTCGCCGGGGCTGACCTCGGCGAGTCGGTCGTTCAGTACGTGAGTGGTGGTGTTCCAGATAGGCATGCCGATGCCGGGCGCGACGTTCTCGGCGACATCCTCGGCAGTGGACCAGATCGTGGTCTCGGTCGGTCCGTAGAGATTGGTGACGGAGACGGCGGCGCGAGCAAGGGAGTCCGCAAGCGCAGGTGGCAGCGCTTCGCCGCCAGTGAGAACGCGAATCTTCGCCAATGCGTCCGGGCAGGCAGTCACCAACATCCGCCACAGAGAGGGAGTGGCCTGGGCAACCGAGACTCCCTCTCGCCGGATGAGATCGCCGAGGCGGTCGGCGTCCTGGATGTAGTCCTGTCCGGCAATGACGACCGTAGCGCCGACGAGAAGTGGCAGGTACAGCTCCAGAGCCGCGATGTCGAAGCCGACGGTGGTGACGGCGAGCATTCGGTCAGCTTCGGTGAGAGCGAGGCGGTCCACCATTGCAGCAAAGAAGTTGGCGAGCGCGCGGTGCTCGATGACGACGCCCTTGGGCCGGCCGGTGGAGCCAGAGGTGAAGATGATGTACGCGGGGGTGGTGCCCTGCAATGGAGCAGTGCGCTCGGCGTTGGACGGGTCGGCCTCCGCATACGAACTGCTAACCGCGGAGCCGGGCTCCGGGAACGGGCTTGAGTCGAGCAGCAGCACGGGTGCCCTCGTCCCGGACACCGTGTCCCGAGCCTCGGTCACGGTGATCACCAGCCGCGGCTCCGCGTCCTCAAGGATCATCGCGATGCGCTCGGCCGGATGCGCGATGTCCAGGGGGATGTAGGCGGCACCCGACTTGAGCACCGCCAGCAGCGCGGCCACCAGGTTCGCCGTACGAGGGAGGGCGACAGCTACTCGGGTCTCGGGGCCGATGCCATAGGCGATCAGCGTGCGGGCCAGCCGATTGGCCCGGGAGTTGAGTTCCGCGTACGTCAGCGTCTCGTCCGCGGCGATCACTGCGGTCGCGTCCGGGACGCGGGCGGCAGTGGCCTCAATGCCGGCCACGACGTCCGAGAGGCCGACGGCATGGGCCGTACGATTCCATTCGGTGACCAGATTGGCCGGAGCCGGGTGGTCGAAGGCGGCATGTGCTGCGTGGGGGCGCATGTCGGTCCAATGAGCCGCCACATGGGCGACGGCGTCCTGGCGCGTACCACTGAACACGGACTGCCAGCCAGCGGGAATGGCAGCGGCCAAAGGCCAGAGGCTGTGCTGTCCGGCCTGGTTGACCAGGACCTGATGATCGGCGGTGCTCCCGCCATGAGAGGCGCTCATGCAGGGCGCTCCTGTCTGCAGAGGCGGCGTACGGATCTGAGGCGATGTGCGGCCACGGTCAGGCGAAGTCGTCGAAACCCTGCCGGTGCGCCCTGCGCACCTGGACCGAGACGATGAGGCCAGCCAGGAGCAGCCACGCACCGCCGACGGCCAGCTCGAGGCCAAGCTCACCGAGCCAGGGCTGTCCTTCCAATCCGGCCCGGACGGCAAGGAGCCCGTGCCGGGCGGGGAGCACGGAGCCGATCGCGTCAACCCAGGGCATGCGGCCCTCGGGGATCAGCACCCCGCTGGCGAGCAGGATCAGGTACGCGAGCAGGTTGCCCATGAAGGCGTCGGCCCGCCGACCCACGGCCATGGCCGCGCCGGCGAGCCCGGCTGCCGAAGTGGTCCAGGCCATAAGCAGGTACACCGGAAGCCAAGGCAGGAGCGGAAGGATCATGTCGGTGTTGCCGGTGAGTGGGGCCACGAGGAGCAGAGAGATCACGGCGTAAAAGAAGCCCAGAGCGGTGTAGGGCAGCGACCGCAGCACAAAAATGAGGAAGGGCGGTAGGACCCCCGACCGCACCCGGTGGAACGTGCCGGACCACTTGTCAAGCATCGGCACGTCCATGACACCAATGGCGCCGGACAAGGTCAGGATGACTGCCAGCGATCCGGTGAATGAGTAAGAGGAGTCGGCCAGGCCGACCACGGTGCCGAGCAGCGTGAAAAAGAGGCATTGCAAAATGGCCCGGGGCAGCATTGCGGTCAGGACGATCTTGGGTGGGTTCTCGACACGGAACTCCCACCAGCCGAACCGCGCCACGGCGCCGAGGCGCCACAGGACATCAGACGAGCTCAAGGGTGCCCTCCCTGCGGGCGTGGTCGATGACTCGGGCGAAGGCCTTGACGGCCAAAAGGAAGTAGACAGTCGTCAGTGCGACCAGCCAGATGAGGGCCTGCCAGGAGACCGTGCCGGCGGCGGCGTTGGTAAGGAACTCTCGCGCCCAGCGCAGGCTGATGAGTGACGGCAGCCAGTGCAGGAATCCGGGAAGCAGATCTGGAGGGACGAGCAGACCGCCCAGGATGAACACCGGATACATGAGTGCTGCCGAGACCTGCAGTCCGTACCGGGTCAGCAGCAGGATGCAGGCAAGCAGCATGCCGAGCGCTGCGCCGGAGCAGACGGAGGCGAGAAGGCCGAGGAGCATCCACCCGGGCCTATCGGCGGTCACCGGAGCCCGACTCATCAGCAAGGTCACGGCGACTGAGCAACTGATAACCAGCAGCGCCCGTGCGGTTGCCCCCAGGCACTTGCCGAGGAGGACTAGGAATCCCGGACGGAGGCTGGTGACGCTGCGGGCAAGCGTGCCGGAACGGAGCTCGCCGCGCAGGATGCCGCCTGCTATCCAGACGGTAGAAGCCCATAGCGTGGTCAGCAGCACTCCCACGGTCCAGCCGGTGAGGACCTCCGGGGCTTCGTCGGTGTGGGCGCCCACTGTGACCAGGATGAGGACGACAGGTTGGACTACGCCGATGACTAGGCCGAGTTCGTTGCCTTTCATAGCCTTTACCTGCATCCGGGCACAGGTCCACAGCACCCACAGGGCGTCGAGGGTGCGTATCGCAATGCCGGTCACGCGGCGGCTCCGTCGAACTCGAAGCGGGCGTAGGCGTCTTCCAGACGGAGTGGGGCGACGTCCACGTCGAGGACGTTGCCGGCGTCCACGAGGGAGCTGAGCCGGCCGAGGGACTCGCCTCCCCAGTCGCGGACCTTGAGCCGGGCGGTCCACACCATTCCGTCGGAGGTGATGTCGTCGAGGGAAATCGACTCGTCGTCCGGCCGCGGTTCCGGGGCGCTGCCACGGCCGCGCACTGTGACCACCGCCGTATACCCGGCTGTCTTGGCGAACTCCGGCACGGTCATGTCGCCGATAGTGCGACCGCCGGCAAGGACCACCACGCGGTCGGCGAGGCGCTCGACGTCCAGGAGGTAGTGACTGGTGAGGAGTACCGAGGTGCCCTCATCGCGGAGGGCGGCGACGGCTCCCCGGACGCGTTCGGCCTCGGCCGGGTCGAGGCCGACCGTGGGCTCGTCGAGCAGCAGCAGTCGGGGACGGGCGATGAGTCCGATGGCGAGGTGGAGACGCTGGCGCATGCCCTTGGAATACGTCTCCACTGCGCGGTCGGCCGCGTGTCCCAGGCCGGAGGAGTCCAGTGCCTCGGCCACCCGGTCGGCGAGCCCACGGCGTGAGTGCCCGGCGAGGACCGCGAAGAATGAAAGGTTTTCGCGACCGGTCAGTCGGCCGTAGAGGCCCTTGTCCCCGCCGAACACGGCGACGGTTGCGGCTCGGGAGGCGGCGGTTTCGCGGACCACGTCGTGACCGAAAACTCTGACTGTGCCGCTGCTGGGCAGTAGGAGCGTTGCGATGATCCGGGTCAGGGTGGTCTTTCCGGCGCCGTTTCCGCCGAGCAGGCCCACCACCTCACCCGGCGCGACGTCGAACGACACATCGCGCAAGGCTGTCACTTCGTCTCCGCGGTCGCGGAAGACCCGGCCCACACCGTCTACCTCCAGGCTTGGTCGGTTCATCAGGGATCCTCTTTCGAGAGGGGGCAGGCGGTTGCCATTCCCGTTGATTGACTATGAACTTTACAGAGTAGTCAAGGTGAGAGTCAATATTGTCCCCACCGAGTAGGCTGGTTCACATTGACCCGACTGTCAGGTCGGCGTGGCCGGACCACTGCCGCAGACGCTCCTCGAGCACGGTGGCGGCGCCGCCCATGAGGGCGTCGGCCACTCGATTGGCGTGGCGGTTTCGCCACTCCTCCAGCGCCGTACCAGCCACGAATCGGTTGAACGCCCCCATCGCAGGGCCGCAGTGGATCTGGAAGTCGGTCAGGCCTTCCTGATCTCCGGCCAGGGCGGCTCGGGTGGTGCGGATGAACCACCAGCGAAACACCATGGCCATCCGCAAACGGGGATTCTGATCGGCCCGGACCGCAGCATCGGGTCTCGTCAGCAGAGCATGCGCACGCGCCTCTGCCCATATGTCGTCGAACGACCGTCCGAACCAACTGTCCTGGAGCGTGCGTGCCGTGCGCTCGTCGAGACCGTCGAGAGAGCCATACCGGCGGTAGAGCTCGTACAACTTGTTCGCCCGAGGGGCGAAGAGGGATCCAGCACGGGCGACTTGGACCTTGGATCCGAGCTCGAAGAGGTCGGGGGAGGGCGCGTACGCCGTGCCCTCTGTGTCCAGCGCGGCGAGTAGATCCTTGACCGCATCTGACGTGCCGGCCTGGGGGGTGCACTGGTTCACCGAACCGGTCACAACGAAGTCGGCGCCCGCAGTGAACGCAGCGGCTATCGACTCGGGAGAACCGAGACCACCCGCCGTCCCAACCCTGATCCGCCGGGCGTAGCCGTGGCGGTGCATGGCCTCGTCCCGGCGGCGGGCGATCTCGGGGAAGAGGACGAGCGGATTGCGTGCATCGGTATGGCCACCAGAGTCCCCTTCGGCGCACACGTCGCTCGCGATGGGCAGCTTGCTGGCCGCTTCCATCTCCTTGGCGGTGAGCAGTCCGCGTGCCACCAGGCCGTTGAGCACGTCCTGCGACGGTGGTGACATGAAGGCTTCCGCGAGGCGCGGGCTAGACAGCTTCACCATAAGCAGGTTGTGCGCGGCCGGCCGGCCCTCATCGTTCAGGTAGGCACCCGAGGCGCGGTAGCGGACGAGTGCAGGCGTGACCTCAGTGAACGCGGCGGCCTCGACGTGGCGGACGCCCAGTGCAAGGTAGGTCGACACGGCTTGGTCCTCCCGCTCGGGAAGAGTGGGCGAAGCAAGGAGATTGGCGCCGATCACCGCGTCCCCCCCCAACTCCTCGCGGAGCCGGAGAACCGTCCGTCGGATTTCGTTGACAGGTAGTCCGCCAGTGCCGAGGAAGGCCATGAGCCCGTGGCGGGCCATGCAGCTCACCAGCTCTGCTGAAGAGATACCTCGGTACATGGAGCCAGCCGCATACGCGTAACGCGTCCGGTAGTCGCTCCGGAACTCGGCAGAACCAAGATCGGATGGTGAAATGATGAGCATCGCACACACCTTTCGCTCACAGATCTTTACAGATGTCATGACTAGGAGACAATATGAGAGTCAACTTACTCTGTCGCGAGCGGTGCGATGGGCTCGCCAAGGCGGGCGGGCCATCGCTGGGAGGACGAACATGCAGGCCGTAAAAAGCGCGCACCAGCGCGCTCTGGCATCCGTGGAGTCGGGTGCTCACCTGGGCATTCAGCTCCATGTCTCATGGCAGGGCGAGGTTCTGCTGGACGAGGCATACGGCGAGTCCGCCCCGGGCGCTCCACTTACTGCGGACGATGCAGTGCCTTGGGTCTGCTGCACCAAGCTGCTGGGAGCGCTGGCCATGGGTCAGCTGATGGAAACCACGGGGACGAGTCCAGACACTCCGGTATCCGCACTAGTCCCGGCCTTCACCGGGTTCGGCAAACAGACCGCCACCATCGCGCATCTGATGTCCCACGCCATTCCATTCGACACGGCGACCACGACCATGCCCTTCGGCCGGCTCACCCATGAGGAGGCCCTAGAGGCGGTGGCCACGTTCCAACTGTCCGGCGCACCCGGGACGGGCGGCTGGTACAGCCCGATGGAGACGTGGGTCGTTGTCGCGGCGATGGTGCGGCAGCTATCTGGCCTGCCGTTCGACGAATACGTGCAACGGCACATCCTCGATCCGCTCGGCATGGAGCAGACCGTCTTCGGCGCTGTTCGGGCCGAGGCCCTCGCGGACCACCGCATCACCCTGCACGACCGAGCGGAGGGAAACTTCGTCCCCAGCACCAAACTGCCCGACGCGATCCTGGAGCCGGGGCTGCCCGGCACCGGCGCGCACGGTCCGGCTCGTGAACTCGCCCGCCTGGCATCGCCGGAATCCTGGCGCGATCAGCTCGGACTCAGCGACCCGACGGCCCGCACTCTCACCCAACACCACCGGACGGGCCTGGTGGACACCAACTTCGGTGACCTCGACCTCGACTGGGGCCTGGGCATGTGCACCGACCGAGCCTGGTTCGGAGCCCCCCGCGGGGCGCGTGTGGCGGGCCACACCGCCTACGGCATGGGCATGGTGATGGCTGACCTCGAAGAACAGCTGACCGTCTCCTTCCTGAGCACGAGCATCGTCCCCCAGGACGGCGCCGGTCGGCTGGAGAATCACATCGTGCGCGACCTCTGCACAGCGGTACGCCAGGAGCGTGACCGGGCATGAGCACTAACAGCCACCACACACACGCCGAATCGGCTCACAACGAGGTGCTGCGACGCATCGCCGATCACGTACGCGCGGAGCTGGACCTCGGACCCCGCACCGCGATCGCCGACACCGAGTTGCACGAGGCCGACCTCTTCGACCTCGGCCTCACCTCACGGACCGCCCTCGCCCTGCTCGCCTGGACGAAAGAAGAGTTCGGCGCCACGATCAGTCTGCGCACCCTGATCGGCGACCCCTACATACGAGTGCTAGCCGAGGAGATCGCCGAGGCAACCATCGGTGGAGAGCCGGGTGCCTGATGACTGCTCCTCTCATTTCCGGCACGAAGTGGCTGGGAAGTCCGATGCGGCAGGATCAGGGCCTGACGCGCCTGTTCTGCTTCCCGTTCGCGGGCGGCGGCCCCTCCGCCTTCCGGTCGTGGTTGCCGTACCTGGAAAATGAGGTGGAGCTGCTACCAGTCCACCTGCCGGGCAGGGAGCGGCGACGGCAAGAGGCACCCATAGTGGACGCCGATGCCCTGGCCACTGCCGCGGCCGAAGCGATCGCGCCGTGGGTGCGCTCCCCGTACGCGATGTATGGGCACAGCATGGGTGCATTGCTCGCCCACCGGGTGGTACGCAACCTGCTGGCTGACGGCCATCCCGCACCTGAGCGTGTCTTTGTCGCGGCGCGCCGCGCTCCACACCTGCCGCCAGATTCGCCGCTCGTGCACGAGTTGCCGCGCAAACAACTCGTGGAGCGGCTGCGGGACATGGGCGGCACCCCGTCGGAGCTGCTGGACGATGACCATTTTCTCGACACGGTCGAGCCTCTGATCCGGGCCGACTTTCGGGTAAGCGAGCTCGCACGGCTCATGCCTGCGGACGATCCCTTGCCAGTATCTGTGGTGGCCCTGGGCGGCCTGTCGGACGCGCATGTCAGCAGAGCTTCGCTACGAGAGTGGCACCGACACACTAGCGGCACATTCACACTGCACACCGTCACCGGCGGTCACTTCTTCCACACAGAGAACGCACATGCGGTCACCAGGCTGGTCGTCAGGGAGTTGTATGGTTAATGACTGCATGGCTGACAAGCCAGAAGACAAAGAGTTAATATCGCCCAAAAGACCGGGAGTGGATAGGATGACAAAAACAGAAGGGCAGCTATCCCTCGGCGATACGATCCGTCACCTCCGGCGGCAACGAGGCATTTCCCAGGCGGAGCTGGCCGGCGAGGGCATCTCTCCCAGCTACGTGTCCCTCGTTGAGGCGGGCAAACGCACGCCGTCCCGCGAGGTGCTGGTCAAAATCGCCTCCCGACTCGGTTGCGACGAGTCCGATCTGCTGTCACACCTCGAAGAGCCGCAGAGCGAGGAACTGGACCTCGAACTGGGGTACGCCGAGCTCATGCTTGCCGACGGTAAGGTCGACCACGCCCTGGAGCGCTTCTCCGTCCTCGTCGAGCGCAGCAGCCGCGAGGGTCAGGAAGCACAGAGGGGCGTCGCCCTCTGGGGCCTCGCCCGATCTATGGAGCGAGCGGCCAGACTCGAAGAGGCGGTCCGTCTGTACGAACAGCTGGCGGCGCAGTCCGCGGCTCACGAACACGTGGACCGTATCGCCGTCCTCATTGCTGTGTGCCGCTGCTACCGCGAGCTGGGTGACCTGGGCCGGGCGATCGACGTCGGTGAGCAGGCACTCACCGCACTCCAGGAGCTGGACCTGCTGTCAACCCCCGAAGGCATCGAGCTGGTCTCCACCGTCGTGGGCCTCTACAGCGAGCGCGGGGACATGCACAGGGCGGGTTACCTGGCCGAACTGGCCGTAGAGCGAGCATCGGTTGTCAACAACCGCAAGGCTCTCGGCGCCGCCTATTGGAACGCGAGCATGGTCGCGTACGAGTCGGGCCGAACCCCTGATGCGCTGCGCCTGGTCCAGCGCGCACTGGCTCTCTATAGCGAGGACAACAACGAACGGGCCCTGGCCCGACTGCGCATCGCGCAGGCTGCAGTGTTGCTCCAGGCAGACCCTCCACAGCCGAAGGAGGCCAAGGCGTTGCTGCTCGACGCACTCGACGCGCTCCAGCGCATGGGCGGCAGCATCGACATGGCTTACGCGCGCACTGAATTGGGCCGCGCGGCGCTGCTACTAGGACATCCTGAGGAGGCTCAGGTCGAAGCAGAGCAGGCGCTCGAGGACCTAGGCACCGGGCATCGGCTGGAAGCCGCACGGGCCACCCTGATCGTGGCCATGGCACGTAGCCAGCAGGGAGATGAGGGAGGTGCACGTGAAACATACGAGCGCGCCGCCCTCATGCTGGAGGCATCGGGCGCGAGCCGCCAAGCGGCGCGTGCCTGGAGTGAACTGGCCGAGTTCCTCGACGCGCGGGGCGACACCGAACGCGCCGTGTACGCATACCGCCAGGGAATGAGGTGTCTGGGGCATCGTCCGGCCGCCGGCACGGAAAGGTTGTCCCAGATGGCGCGTCAGGGCGAGTGAGCACGCACCCGACGGCAATGACATGACTAGCGCTCCGCGGAAGCGGAACGCCGTGACTCCGATGCTCCTGGCAGATGGCCGGTTCCCCGAGACCGCTCGCGCTTGCCAGGGGCATCGCCGTCTCTGGCCACGTTGCCGATCGTGATGACGAAGGCGACGGCGAAGGGGGATGTGCCTCAGCAGCAGCCCGGGAATCCCGGCTCGGGCGCCGAAGCGGCTGCAGCGATGACGGACTCTCCGGAAGCGGCGTTGGAAATTCCACTTACACCGAAGCCGAAGATCAGGGCGTGAGTGGCGATCAGAAACGCGACGAAGTGAGAGCGACGCATGTGTATCCCCCAGAAGTAAGTGATTGCGATGAGGTGTCTGGGGCATCGTCCGGCCGCCGGCACGGAAAGGTTGTCCCAGATGGCGCGTCAGGGCGAGTGAGCACGCACCCGACGGCAATGACATGACTAGCGCTCCGCGGAAGCGGAACGCCGTGACTCCGATGCTCCTGGCAGATGGCCGGTTCCCCGAGACCGCTCGCGCTTGCCAGGGGCATCGCCGTCTCTGGCCACGTTGCCGATCGTGATGACGAAGGCGACGGCGAAGGGGGATGTGCCTCAGCAGCAGCCCGGGAATCCCGGCTCGGGCGCCGAAGCGGCTGCAGCGATGACGGACTCTCCGGAAGCGGCGTTGGAAATTCCACTTACACCGAAGCCGAAGATCAGGGCGTGAGTGGCGATCAGAAACGCGACGAAGTGAGAGCGACGCATGTGTATCCCCCGGAAGGTTTCTCGGAATGAGTGAGGTAATCATGCGCATCTTGACAAGCCGAGTCAATGATCATCTTGACTAAATCTGATGGTGTTTGTGCTGGTTTGGTACGCTATTTTGGCGAAAATTTACAGGCTGAGTCAACGCCTCTCGGCTTGTTATTGACAGGTATGACTGCGGGCAGTCATGTCTGTCATAATCCCTGTCATGATCCTTCGCTCTGGCCGATCACTGGATGCCGTCATTGGTCACCTTGTAGATGTTGGACATGCCTTCGTTCCCCCGGGACCCGTCGTGGGGGCAGCCGAGGAGACCCAACTCGCACATCCCTATCGATGGTGGAACTGGCCTCAGTTCTCCGGACGGTCACACGGAGGCTTGGTGGTCACCTACCAGTGGTGCGTGTTTCCCGCCGGCCGAACGCCCTTCGGCTCAGCCCACCCTGGAGGAGCCGAACTAGTGCTAGCCGCCATCTCCACCGCTCACCAGGGACACGTACGAGCCATCGGCAATCTTCTCGGCGCTCTTGCCGCCAGTGGTGTCAGTGAACGGCACGCCGCGGTCGTGATCGAAGGCTCTGACGAGCAGTCGGCGTGGGTGTCGGGGCTTAAGCGCTCTCTCTCAGTGTTGGAGCTACCTGCCGAGGTCGTGCGATCCGCTGACCGGACTCGCCCCGTTCTGCTCCGCCTGGTTTTCGACAGTGGCCCCCCGTGTTCCGCACAGTGCGGACCGGCTTGCGTCTGCGGCCGCTACGTCCAGCTCGGCGTGGCGAGCATCTCGAATCCGAGTGCCGAGCAGATCGGCTACCTTCTCCAAATGGACGGCCTGGCATCAACAGTGAACGCCACCCGCACCGGATACGCGGGCATGCCGCTGCCGAGCCTCGCCGGCCTGCAGGCGTGGCTCGATATGCGACTCCACAGCACAACCCCACAAGTAGCCAGGCCCACCGAGACATGGTTGCGATCCGTTGCGACGGAGTCGAGGACGCTGGCTCTGCTCATGGGCAGCGGCATAACCCCGCGCGGACGCGGCACCGGGCACGTGGTGCGCCGCGTCCTCAGAGAATGCGGGGGGCGCCTGCTGAGCGCGGGAGTTCCCGCGGAAGCGATGACGGCTTCCATATCGCAGGCGGCGTCTATGTTCGCAGGCCAAGGCGGATTTCCTCGCTACCGTGAGGAGATCACGGATCAAGTGCGCGAGGAGCAGGCCCGCTTCACCCGGGCAGTCGAACGCGCTCACCGCCGCTACCGCCACCTGGCGGCAGGCGCTCCCGGCATGATCTCCCCGCAGCAATCCGTAAGGCTGCTTACCGAATACGGGCTGCCGCTCAGCCTGCTGGCCCACTGGGCCGCTGCCGACAGACACGGAATAGCCACAGAACAGCTTGCTCAGCTCATGGAGGAACAGACTCTGAAATCTCTCGAGCACAAGTGAGAAGCCGGGGTCGCCCTCTGGACACCGGAGGTGGTCGGCTGAACGATCAGCCAGGACCTCCAGGACGGAGCGCCTGAGCTCCCGCACCTGGCCGCGCGCCGTCGCCGTGCCCGCCGCCTCGAGGTCGCGCCCGCGGCCGTTCCACTCCGCCCGGGAGGCCGTCCGCGTCCTGGAGCAGGAGACCGGTGTCGACACGGTGGAGCAGACCCGCCGGACCCTCGAGGCCGCCGCCCCCAGGCTCCAGGACGGCATCCAGGAGCGCGCCGTCGCCCACGGCCCCCCAGCCCGCCCCGGCGCCGGCCCCGCCGCCGCACACCCAGCAGCCTGGCACCCAGCACACGCCGGGCCGGACCATAGGAGGAGTCGCGTGAGCACCCCGGAAGAACAACCCAGCCTTGATGACGCCCTCGCCCGCGCAGCCGCCAAGGCCATATCCGCCGCGCTCGACGAGGACCAGGAGCCCGAGTCCGATGGGCCCTGGGATGGCAGCCGATCTGGAAGCGGCCCTGGAAGCCGAAGTCGAAGGCGGACAAGACGAAGCGGTGTCGGCGTACGAGGTTTTCTCCCCAGGTGCGTACGGGCGAACGTCCCCAGCTGTTAGGCCACGTCCATCTCGCGCTCGATTGCCTGGATGCGGTTCTTGAGTCGGTAGCTCGGGCCGTTGATCGAGACCACGTCGCAGTGGTGCAGGAGACGGTCGAGGATTGCGGTGGCGAGGACCTCGTCGCCGAAGACCTGGCCCCACTCGCTGAAGGTCTTGTTCGAGGTCAGGATGATGGAGCCCTTCTCGTAGCGCTTGGAGATCACCTGGAAGACGAGGTTCGCCTCTGCTCGCTCCAGGGGCTGATAGCCGACCTCGTCGACCACGAGGACGCTCGGCCGCAGGTAGGTGGTGAGTTTGGTGGTCAGTCGACCGGCGGCTTCGGCGGCTTTGAGTTGGCGGACCATGTCGTCGAGGCTGGTGAAGTAGATCGAGTAGCCCGCGCGGCAGGCCGCGACGGCCAGGGCGACGGCGATATGCGTCTTTCCGACCCCCGGCGGACCCAGCAGAGCGGCGTTGGCCTTGGCCTCGACGAAGGAGAGGGTGGCGAGGTCTTTGACCTTGCGTGGGTCGAGTTCGGGCTGGAAGGAGAAGTCGTATTCGTCGAGCGTCTTGTGGTGCGGCAGCTTGGAGAGCCGCAGGCCGTTGCGGAAGCGGCGGTCGTCGCGGACGGCGAGTTCCTCGGAGAGGACCAGGTCGAGGAAGTCGAGGTAGCCGAGCTTGCCTTCGTCGGCCCGACGGATGTACTCGTTGATGGTTTCTGCCAGGTGGGGCAGGCCGAGCTTGCCGGCCGTGGTGCGGATGCGGTTGCCGGTCAGCTCGCTCAAGACGACTCCTTCGTTGACGACTTGGTGGTGAAGGGCCGGGTCCCGGTCAGTTCGTCATAGACCGACAAGGGACGGCGTCCGACCTCGATCTGGGTGGCCGCGGCCCGGTTCAGCAGGGCCTGCAGCGAACCGACCTGCCCGCCGGATGCGGGCTCGCGACGCCGCGGCGGTGGCCCGTCGCCGGTGGTGGTGCGGCGGTTCTTCCCGGTCGGCAGGCCGTCCCAGTGCTCGTCCTGTTTGATGACCGTGCCGCGGCCGACCGCCCGGGGATGGGCGGCCAGAAGGGTCTCGCCGCTGGCGTCGGGGGTGGTCGCGTGCAGCATGACCTGGGACTTCGTCGCCCGGATCTCGACCAGCTGACGCGGGCGGACCTTGCGGGCGGGCACCGAGTAGAGGTTCCCGCCGAACGCGACCAGGTAGTCCTTGCCGACCGGCCGCAGATGCCGCTCTGCCACCAGATACGGGGTCTGCGGCAGCGGCCTGAGGGCAGCGTGATCACGGGCGGCCCGGATGCCGATGACCTCCCGGTGCGTCTTGTGGATCTGGTCCCGGCGGCGGGGCACCCAGGCCGCGAACGCGGCGTCCATCTCGTCGATGGAGGAGAACGCCCGCCCGGACAGCACGTGATCGCGGACGATGAGGACCTGCCGCTCGACGCGGCCCTTGCCCTGGGGCCGGTAGGCGGCCAGGACGTCGATGTCGAAGTCGTAGTGGCCCGCGAACCCGACCGCTTCCGGATGAAGCGGAACCGCCTCGCCCGGGGCGACGTGCCGACGCACGACGGTCTTGGTCCGGTCATAGACGATCGTCATCGGAACCCCGCCGAAGTGCGCGAATGCCCGACGGTGGCAGTCGAAGAACGTCTGCAGATCCTGGCTCGTGGTGAAGCAGCAGAACGGGTCGCGCGAGTACGACAAGGTCATGTGGAACGAGTAGACCTTCGGAATGCCCATGTGGGCGAGGATCTTGCCCTCGTCGCCCCAGTCGACCTGGGCCTGGGCCCCGGGGATGACTTCGAAGCGGCGGTGCAGACCCGCCAACTCCTTGGGGCTGATGCCGAGTTCCTCCGCGACCCTGGGCCGGGCCTGCTGAACATAGAGCTTGACGCGCTGGTAGTTGCCGGTGAACCCGTACTGGTCGACCAGCCGCTCGTGGATCACCGACGCCTTCATCAGGATCTCGGCCCGCAGCATCGAGTCGACCAGCGGCGCGAACTCGTCGATCACCCTGGGCACCAGCTTGCCGGCCGCCGAACGACGCGGCGGCGTCGAGGGCCCCGACAGGTACTTGCGGACCGTCTTGCGGTCCAGCCCCGTCTCCCGGGCAATCTCCGACAGGCTCATCGCCCCGGACTCCAACAGGCCCCGTAACCGTCGCAGTTCGGCCCACCGACCCGGATCCAAGACCATCGCCGACCACCCCCTGCCGCAGCACACTGACTACGCAGCAGAGTGCCGACCAGCCGCACTCAACACGTCAGGAACTGGCCGCGTTCGCCCGTACGTGGGTGGGGACGTTCAGGTGTACGCCGACAAGCGGCGATGCACGACATCGGGTGGCCTCCACCCTGTGGGCTCCACCGAGTGGACTCCACTCCGGTGCGCCGAATGACGATGCACGCCACAGTGGTGCGCACCGCGATGTCCGCCACCGCATCCGGCGGCGCACCACCCGACGATGCCCGGCACTCTTGCGCGCGCCCGGTGCGCCGCACACGATGTCCTGCGCCGCACCGGTGCGCCCACCGCCGACCGACCCCTTGACCAGGCCCGCCACCGAGGACGTTTCCCCTTGACACAGCCCCCTTTCGGCTGGCGATCAGGTCGTGGTCAAGGGGGCGTGTGATAGGGAGCCCGCCCAGCCGTGGCGCGCGCCCGGGGTGCGGTGCGGCGATGCCGATGGAACGCGGATGCTCACCCCACAGGCGCGCCGAGCCTGGCGTACCCACGCGCGCTACTGGCCAGACGACCGCCGTCCGTCGCAGCGAGAACGTCCGCGCCATCGTTGAGCAACTCGCCCACCCCTCAGCCACCTTCAAGCAACGGCGCGCCGCCCAGCTCGTCCTCGGGAAGGCGAGCGGACGGGCCGGATCGACATCGACACACTGACTGCGGTCCTCACCCAGTTGTACTCGCCCTGGCCCGTCCAGCCCGGCATGCCGAGGATCGACAGCGAACAGTCCGCCGGCTCCGGCACGAGGAGATCGACGAAAACCGAGCTCGACCGAGTGCGCGCCGTCTACAGACCGATGTGGGCCGACTACCGGGCCCGTCGGCCCGCCATGGCGAGCATCGGCGCCGGAGAGTTCGCGGCTTACTTCGCAGAGCCCGACACCATGGAGGGCCGCGCGATCGAGGCGGTAGATGCCTTTGTGGCAACGCTTGCCGGCGAACTCGGGCTGATCGAAGCCGCCTCCCATGCCGCAGAGACGGCTCGCCTCAGACTGGCGCGCTGACGGCCCAAGGCCGGTCGCCGACCAGTTGGTCCACAGCTGTCCTCTGACATCGAAGTTGGATTGTTTGTCACCGAAGTTGGACTGATTACAGTGACGGTTCGCGGCGAACTCTCGCTCCCACTGTGCGCATTGTCGGCGAACGACGGTCAGCCCATTACGACGTCATAAGTTCAAGATCAGCAGGCGGGCCGCCGGATGGTGGCGACCCCGCCCGTCTTCTCTGCCAGGACACGCTCAGTGGGTTACCAGCCGAAGGTGTATCCATCGCCGTTGCACGAGCTGCAGACGCCGTCGCCTCCGCACTTGTCGCAGTCTCGCGGGAAAGGGAAGCCGTCGACCTTGCCGGTGCCCTTGCACTTTCGGCACTCGCCCTTCTTGTCGGGGCATGACTTGCATCGGGCCATGAGAGTTCTCCTTTTCATCTTGAATGTGACAGCCGTAGTCGCCGCGGGGTGTCCACTTGTCGTCGCCCGGGTCCAGCCGTGCCACGGAGAGGACCTACAGCAATTCGTCTGCCGGCTCGAAGTAGGGAAGGGAGGGTTTGGTTACAACAGCGCTGCCTCCCCATCGGACGCGATGTGTCTCGGTTCCTCCTGAGGGGCAACAGGTGGGATCGGTGTCCTTGAAGATCGGTCGGGTGAGTGTGGCTTCCGTGCCGTTCTGCGAGGCGAGGCGGAGCTGACTGGCTCCGGTCGCCTGGCCCACGTACCTGTTGCCGTAGAAGATGAACACGCTGACGCAGTTGCCGTTGGCGCTGCCTACGCAGGAGGCTTGGACGGCGCGTAGCGGGCCGGTCATGCGGGTGATCTCCTGTGCGGTGACAGTGGTGCTGAAGTTGTGCCGCTGGATGAGCCGCAGGGCCGCGGCGCCGTCGATGGTGGTCATGGTCGGTTGTTGGGCTGTGGCCGGGCAGCCGGTGAACTCGAGTAGCCGGGCGGGGGGTTTCATGCCTCGGAGTCGGCCGCAGTCACGGACCCAGTCCGGGTCGTGGTCGTCCTCCATGACCGGCACAAGGTGGGTGGCTAGTTTGAGTCGGCCGGCCGTGCGGGTGAAGACCGTGATGATCACGGAGTCAGTGGCGGGAGTGTCTCCCCAGATGACGGCTGACCAGCCGGGGTAGCACTTGCTGTCTCCGAGGTGGACTTCGGAGGGCGCTTGCAAGGTGCGGGTGACTGCCGTCTTCAGTTCCGCGCGGGTGGGGCACGGGTTCGTGTCGGCGGGCTTGACGGGTTGTGTGCCCCGGAGGCGTTCGATCTGTTTGATCACCGTCGCCATGACGACGGGATCGGTCTTGATGTTCATGTGGTTGCAGCCGCTCCCGAGAACCTCCAGGCCGCTCGAGCGGCAGGTGAGGACCTGCGGCTTGCCGGTCCGGTTCGCGTACGCGGTGGCGGAGTCGAGGGTGACGGCGATGTCCCCGAGTCCCACTTCGGGCGGCGGGCCGACGTCGAAGGGCTCCTTGGGCAGGACGAACCTGATATCGCCCGCGATCGCCCGGACAGGCAGTTCCCTGGGCCAGGGGGGCAGTTTGCTGATCTCGTCCGAGCGGTACCTGAGCGCGCGGCCCTGGGGCGCTTTGAGCGCGCTGACGAACGAGCAGATGTTTTCATCGTGCGTGAGGCTGTATCCCGCACAGAAGCTCCAGATGGCTTCGGCAGCCAGGCCGGCGGGCTTGTTGATCAGTCCGACAACGTCCGGAAAGGCTTGGGCGAGCATGATGGATTTGGAGCCGAGCGTCGGCGTGCCGATGGTGATGACCTCGGCGATGTTCTGCCCCGTCTTGCTGTCGGACCGGCCGTCGGAGCGTGAGGCTGCGTACTGGGTGGCGAGGCCGCCCATGGAGTGGCCGATGACGACGACCTTGTGTTTGGTGGTGCGGGCCAGGCAGTTGATGGCGTTGGCGAGCCCCGGGCCGATGCGGTTGTCGGTCACCCATTCCGGCTGGGCCGCGGAGTAGTCGTAGGTCCACGCCGTGACGCGGGGCAGTTGGGCGAGTCTCGCGGGAAAGGATCCCTTGCCCGGCCGGTACGTCTCGCCAGCCTTCTGAGCCTTGTCAGCCAGGTGCACCCCCTCCGGTTCGTTCCAGGTGTCGGCTCCGGAGGCGATGCCGTGGACGAAGAGGACCGGCGTGCTGTTGGCCACCGGCCCACGTGGTTCGACCTGCACGACCTTGCCGCCCGTGGAACAGGGGCCAGGGGCCGCGGCCGCGGTAGCGGGCAACACCGTACCGAGGTCGAGGAGGGTCAGCAGGGTGACGCACAGGGCGAGGATGCGCGCCTGGATCGAATGTCCTGTCACTTGACGACCTCCACCACTGTGATGCGCCATCCGGTGCTCCGCTTGGCGAACCCGATGAGGATGTGCTGTGCGGGTTTCCCGGGTTTCGTCAGGGTGGCCTGTGCGTTGGCGTAGCCGTTGTCCTCGTGCCAGCTGTCCTTTCTCAGGTCGATGCGGGTTCCTTCGGGGAGAAGACGGCCAGTGGCCAGGGATTGATCCAGTTCGGGGGTCAGTGCCGCCCGCTGGGTGGCGGCGTCGCTGGAGGCGAGGTCCTGGGCGACGTCGGCTGCTTGGGCGGGCAGGGGGCCACCCGGCTTGTACGGCAGTGCGGAAGCGCCCGGTGGCTTGCCGCTGTCCGGTGGACGTGGTGGCTGGTCGTCGCGGAGGGCCAGGTAGCCGATTCCGAAGGCGGCCACCAGGGCCAGACCGAGGATCAGGAGTGTTTTTCGCATGGCTTCATATCTCCGTGGAAAGTCAGGCGTACGAGGGACACGTCGGCGGGGAAGCGGAGTGTCTCGGTGTGGTGTGCTGTGGTCAGTACCGGTTGACCGGGCCCCAGCCGCTGGCATGTGAGGTGAGGCGGGTCTTGATGTAGTAGGTCGGGCTCAGACCGCCTCCGTTGGGGCGGCCTCCCAGGCCATCAGGAAGGTGCCGTGTGCTCACGGCGGGGCTGTAGGCCCGGAAGATCTCGCCGGCGCCCGTCAGGCAGTTGTTCGTGAGGAGGTCATAGCTCGTGCGGGCCAGCGCTCGGTAGGTGCGCTGTGCGTGGGCGATGCTGCCGCTCGCGGTTGTCTGGCATCGGTAGAACTCGTACTTCGAGGGGGCGAGGATGCTGCCTTTCGCAGTCAGGTCTCGCCAGGTGCCCCCGGCGATGCGAGCGCCCATGGCGAGGGGCTGCTTCATGGTCGGCCCTTGGAAGGTTCCCCAGATGTAGTGGTCGGCGCGGCCGGTGTCCTTGACGGCCCAGCCGGCGTGTCCGGCCCCGCCCGCGCTGTCGGTGTCGAGGAAGAAGCACACCTGTCCTCGTCCGGCGGCGTGGGCTTGAGGGGTTGCCAGGGTGGTCGGGAGGAGGGCGAGCGAGAGGGATACCAGGGCTGCGCCGAGGCGGGATGCAGATGTCCTCGTGGGCTTTGCGGGCATGCGGGCAGGCATGAGCGACCTTTCGGTGGTGGTGGGATGACCGCGATGCGGGGCGTCGCTGCGCGTTCAAGCGCTGCGGCCTGCGATCTGTCACCACCGTAGGACGCTTTGGGGGTGTGTCTGTGCAGGTTGGCGTGGTGAGCTCTGGCGTGAGCACAGGTGACCAAGATCGTTAAGAGAGGGGTGGGGCGTCAGATTCGTCTGCTTCGCCCCACAGCCCGGATCAGTCGAGCAGGCCCATCCGGCATGCCCTGACCACCAGTTGAGTGCGGGTGCTCACCTCGAACTCGCGGCAGAGGTCCTTGATGCGGCGCCGTGCGGTCGACGGCGATACGCCGAGGCGCCGCGCGATGGCCTCGTCCTTCACCTCGTCGGCGAGCAGCGCGATGAGCTCGCGATGCTTCTCCATCAGGTCACGGGGGGTCTGGTGATCAGGAACGGCAAGCGGCGCGGCTCCGCGCCAGTGACGGGTGAAGAGATCGGCAGCGGCCGCGACTGCCCCCGGTGTTCGGACGACCATGATCCCTGCCTGGTTGTCGGCGGGGTCGAGAGCGGTGGCGACGTACTCGTCGTCGACGATGAACACCCAGACGGGGAGGGTGGGCACGGTGCGGATCTCGACACCGGCCGCTGCCATCGTGTGGGCGCCGTCCACCAGGCTGGGTAGGATGTCGATGCTCTCTAGGAGCAGGAGCTGCACGTGTGTGCCACGTCGGGCGGTGAAGGCCGCGAGCTCGCTGATCGCTGTGTAGTCGGAGGTCTCCCCCACACCCGGGGCGGCGCCGGCGGCGGCCATGCACTGTACCGACGTCGACGCCGTGGCCGCGATTCGCTCCAGAAACGACCAGGCCCCGGCGGCTCCACGGTGTACCTCCGCCTCGGCAAGGGAGGAGACCCTCTCCGCGCCGATCTCGGCGGCCAGCTCATCGACCGCCGCACGGCCCAGCTCGAGCTCCTTCTGCTGACGCGCCAGACGCAGTTCGGCGCGTTCCAACAACGGATGACAGGCCAGGACCGGATGGACGGCACGCAGTTCTCCCTCTGCGGTCCCGGCGAGCAAGCCCAGCGACAAGAGCCGCTCTGCGACAAGACTGGCCTCCTGCGCGGAGAGGCCCACCGAGTCACCGACACACTCGGCGGTCGACGTCGGCCGTGTCAGAAAGCGGCGGTAGAACTCCGACTCAACAGCTCCCAGGCCCAACCCCGCCAACATGGTCTTTCCTTTTTCCTCGCTCGCCAGACGAGCCGGCGGCCGCACCACGTGGCGGCTTGCACGGCCTGTTCCGGCATCGGTGTGAAGCTCACCGATTCTGCCCGATCTCTGCGGTACTGAAGTCACAGAAATCAGCCATGTGACGCGGCATCACACGTATGGTCCGGGACGCCTATGAGAGTGCGACTCTTTCTGCCGTTCTGCACGCTGTTGATCAAGTGCCGCCTTCGACGGCGAACGAGGGCTGATCCCCGCGCAAGCTCCTGTTGTGCCGCCTTCGTCGCGACAGGACTGACCATCAACCCTTGACCCCGGAAGGCGACATCACGAGTTGAAGCTCAGTAGGCGGTGGCGGTGAGCTTTTCCTTCTTGCGCCGGTAGGCACGTTTTGCTCGGCAGGAGTTTGAGCAGGTCAGCCGGATCTGTCCCGTGGAACTCCAGGTGAGTGGCGTCCCGCAGACGACGCAGCAGTCCGGTTGGATGCCCCGAGGGATGTCCGCGGCTGGCTGGGGCAGGGGTGGGAGGCCGCGATCGATGCGTCGGGTGGTGTAGGCCCAACGGGCGCAGCGCTTCGAGCAGTAGATCTTGGTGGTGGGGCCGGAGAGGAGAGGGGCCTCGCATGCCTGGCAGTTCTTGGCACGGATCTGCGGCGGGCGCGCTGCGGTCATCCGCCTGCGGTAGGTGGCTTGTCGGCATGCCGGTGAACAGTACTGACGCGGCTGCCGATGGTAGGACAGCCCCCTGCCGCAGCCCTGACAGTTGGTGATCCGTATGGTTTTCAGCGGCTTGGGGTGGCGCTTGCGGTAGCTCTTCTGGCGGCAGGCACGGGAGCATCGCCGACGCTTGGTGAGGTAGTCCCCGATCGGCAGGGGCCTGCCGCACTCGACGCACTGCTTCCGTTCGAGGACTTCTTGCAGGAGGGCAGGGTCGCGGCCGGTGATCGCGGCCAGGCGTTCCCAGGACGGGGTCTTCTTCGGGGAATCGGGGTCGCGCAGGTAGGCGCGTAGGTAGCTGGGCCGGAGGAAGTTCGCGGTGGCCAGACGTTCGATGAACGCGGTGCGTCCCTCGCCTGCTCGGGGGCGGGGCTGCAAGGGGAGCTGCCTGATCGGGGTGGTGCTGAGGGGCGTCCTGGTCACCACTTGTCCCTCGCGTCGGCCAGCAGCCGTGGGGACTGGGCGGCGACGTCGAGCGGGACGGCCTCCAGGCTGTCCTGGGTGATCTCTTCGGTGCCGGTGAGGACCGCGTCGATCGCGGCTCCGCGGATCTGGTGGGAGAGCGCGCCGATCATGCCGCCGGTCCGTTTGTGCAGGAGGCGATCGAGCTTGACCAGCGTGCCGGGAGCGTGGCGGTGCAGCAGCAGTGTCCTCTCCATGGTGCTGACCAGCCCTTTCCACTCCTGGCCGTAGGGGAAGGGGTTTCACCCCTGTGCCGGAGGTTTCCTCGCTGGCGGAGCTGAACGAGATGGTCGAACAGTGGGACCTGCACGACGGCCGCCGCAGGATCGGCTCGCGGCCGCGGACTATCGACGAGTACTTCGCTGTCGAACAGCCTCTGCTGCTGCCGCTGCCGGATGAGCCGTTCGAGACCGGGCGGGTATTCACCCCCAGGGTCGACCGCTACAGCCAGATCACCGTCCGCACCAACCGATACTCGGTGCCCGTCCCACTCCACAAGAGGCAGGGACGTCACCCGAAAGTGAGTAACAGAAGGCTGGTTGCGGAGCGCTCGAGCGCTGGCCTGAAGGGCCAGCACCCGGAACGCCCGGTAGAGGCCAACACTTCACCCTCTTCCTCGCCGAGCAGGCAGACCTAGACGCCGCAGCGTCCTGTTTCAGGCCTTCCTTGATCACCGAATGTGCTGCTGTGCGGACCGGTTGTCAGTGCCTGCTGTCACCATGGGCGGTCCGGTCGCTTCGAGGGGGAGGCATCTATGCCTTGGGTACGCCCGTATGTGCGCTCTGATGGGACACCGGTTCGCGGACATTCACGGTGGGCCCCGGGCGCCAGACGAGAGATGACGATCTTCGCCGGGTTCGCGTTAGCCGTGATGGCGTTAGGCAACAGCAACACCCCGGCGGGGAGCGGAGACGCGGCTCCGCGACCCCAGCCGACCGTGCAGTATCCGATCCGTTTCGACAACGCCCCGCCGCCGCGGATCGTGCAGCCGCGGCCCACGGTGTCGTACCCCATCCGGTTCCCTGAGGCCGAGGGGACCCGGTGACGCGTCGGCGGCCGCCAGCACGGCGGCGTCCCCGGCGCCCGAGCAAGCGGCAGCAACAAAAGGACGCTCAGCTGATCGCCTTCGCTGTGGTGGCGGCAGCGGTCATCGGCCTGGTCGTGATGGTGGTCAACTGGCTGCTGGCGCACTGGTGGGTGCTCATCGTCGCCCTGGTGCTCGCCGTGCTCGCCGTGCTCGCCGTGCTCGCCGTGCTCGCCGTGCTCGCCGTGCTCGCCGTGCTCGCCGTGCTCGCCGTGCTCGCCGTGCTCGCCGTGCTC